>JBQTHW010000287.1:0-5066 GCA_052389495.1 Methanobacteriota archaeon
GTGGAAGGTCGTCAGGGCGACCTGCCCCACCTTCACCTCGGAGGCCTCCTTGAGCAGCAGATCCGCCTTCGACGGCGGCGGCGGGGTCGGGAGGTACCATCGCGGCTCCCGCGCATTCCTCGCGAGCCGGTGCGCGTCGACCTCGAAAATCGCGAGCTTCGCGCCCGTCGCGGCGCGGAGCGGTTCGTCCTCCGCGGTGTGGTCCGGGTGGCCGTGCGTGTTCAGGATGAACCTGATCGTCGCGTCGACCTCCCGGGCCTTCGCGAGGAGCTCGTGCGAGCCGAGCGCCGTGTCGACGACGAGGGCTTCCTTCGTCCCCTCGTCCACGACGAGGTAGACGTTGTTGTCCAACGGAGGCACGACGAAGCGCTCGATCCGCATGGGCGCGAGCGGGCAGGCGCAGGGCCCCCATAAAGCTGCCGTCGCGACGGGCGACAACGCGAATCCCTCCGGGGAACGCGGTCGTCCGTCGTGCGGACGCAGACGGATTCGCGAGTCGGTCGCGCGTCGGGCGCCCGACCGACGGGCGCGGAGCAGGCATCCTTATCTCCGCCGCGGTCATCGCGACGTCCGTGACGGTCGGCGGCCTGAACTTCAACTGCCCGAAGTGCAACAATCCGCTCTTCTTCACGTTCAAGCTCGCGGACGAGGGCGATGCGATGAAGCGCGAGGTGCACTGCCCCGGCTGTCGGACCGCGTGGGTCGTGGGCCTCGACATCCGGCCGAGGTGAGGCTTTATGGAGGACCGCGGACTGTCCGTACGCCGTGCGACTCCCCCTGTTCCCCCTCAACGCCGTGCTGTTCCCCGGCACGAGCTTGCCCCTCCATATCTTCGAGCCGCGCTACCGCGAGATGGTCGGCCGCTGCCTCGAGCACGGTGAGACGTTCGGGATCGCGCTGCTCGTCGACGGGGACGAGGGCGCGCAGCCCGGGACCCCGCACCGCATCGGAACGGAGGCCGCGATCATCGCGAGCCGGCGATACCCGGACGGACGGTACGACATCGTCGTCGAGGGTCGCCGGCGGTTCGAGACGGTCCAACTCGATCGGACTCGGAAGCTCCTGCGCGCCGACGTCGAGTTCTGGAAGGAGGTGCCCGGTCACGGGGCGGACGAGATCGCGCAGGTCGTCGCTGCCCTCGTCGAAGGCGCCGTCGAGGCAATCGAGGTGAAAGGCCAGGCCGTCGTCGACGAGACCTGGCGCGATCTCGACGCGTCGTCCCTCTCCTATCGGGTCGCGTCGGTCCTTCCCACGACGGACGAGGTGAAGCAGGAGCTCCTCGAGATCCCGGACGCGGCGGCGCGCTTGCGCCGCGAGGCGAAGCTCCTCATGTCGATTCGGAGAATCGACGCAGAAACGGGCGCCGCGTGACGCCGTCGGAGTGCGAGGCGCGGGAATCGAACCCGCATTAGAAGCTTGGGAAGCTTCTGTCCTACCACTAGACTAGCCTCGCGCGGACCGCGGTCAGCAGACGGCGGGTATTTCTCGATTTGCCTAGGCGACGAGAGAGCGGATCTGTAGGAACGCGTACGCGAGGCCCGCGATCGCGATGCCCACTCCTGCCTCGGCGGGGAGGAGTGCGCGGATGAATCCTCGTTGGTCCAACGCCTCGACCCGGTTCGAGAGGACGATTCCGACCGGCGTCGCGAACGTGCTCCCAGCAAACAACTGCAGGCCCAGGACGGTCGCGTCGACGCCGGCCGCGGATAGAGACGCCCCGGCCTCGATGACGTCCGCCGCGACGCCGAGAATGAGGAATACGAGGATGAGCGCGAAGATGGAGAGCGTCTCGGGGATCACGACGAGCGGGAGGACGCGACCGAAGTCCGCGCCCAAGGCCTGCCTCATCCGGCGGCGGGCAACCACCGTCTCACTCGCAATCGTGACGGCAGCGGTCCACCCAAACGCGATCGCGGACCAGAGGTGGACGCGAGCAAGGTTGGACGCGCCCGGAATCAAGCTGCCATCTAAGGCCGTCAACGGGGGCAGGCTCAGGAACCAGAGGATCGCGCCGAAAATGATTGGCGTGACGAGAATCGCAGGGAACACGAGGAGCCGCCCGAGAGGACTGGGGGAGCCGGACGGCTCGGGCCCCGGATATCGGGGACGCATCTTCGCATACGTAGAATACAGAGCGATCGTGGCCACACCGAACGCCGCCGCCGGCAAGCCGAGGAAGAAGACCATCGTCTCGAGGTGGGTCACGAACCTGCAATCGGGATGGCCGAGAAAACCTTTACCGTACCGTCTCAAGCTGGGAGATGATGTTCCAGATCAGCGTGCGGCCGTGCAGAGGGATGTTCGGATCGTTCGCGAGATCGTCCATGATCATGATCGCGCTCGTCACGCGGAGATCGAGCGCCTCGTCCTTCTTCGTCAGGCGGGCCTTCGCGTCCGTCGCGCCGCGGCGGATGTTCCGCGGGACCGAGGTGTCCTCCGAGATCTGGTCCAGGACGTCCATGATTTGCTTGAGTTTGTCGGGTGTGTCCATCGGACCGTCTCCATGCCTTTGACCATCGGATTCAACTTTGAGCCCGTGTTGCGCCGCTCTCCTTGTACGTCGTCACGACCATAAGGGTTTTCGTGTCCTTGATTCCCGGGATTGGGGCCAGGTTCGTGAGGACGAACTCCTTGAGCCCCTTGTAGTTCTTGAAGCGGGCCTTCGCGACGATGTCCGTGTCCCCCGTCACGAGGAAGACGTCCTGGATCACCTCGAACTTCGCGATCTCCGTCGCGATGCGGTCCGCCTCCTTCGTGTCGACCTTCAAGGTGATCACGGCGGCGACCTGGTCCTCCCCATACAGGGCGGTCAGGGCCTGCTCCATGTCGCTCCCCGTGGCCATTGCGCGCGGGTAGCGACGGGCGGGACTTAAGGTTTATCGACATCGACTCACGACACGGCTCTATGCGCGAACTTACACTCATGTCCCAACGTACTTCCGCGCACCGCGTGACATCGTGTCCGAAGGGGACCGACCCGATGAGCTATCGCTACGCGGTGCTGGGCGCCGGACGACAGGGGACCGCCGCGGCGTACGACCTCGCGAAGTTCGGAACGGCGGACGAGGTCGTGCTCGGCGACGTCGACGCAGGGAAGGCGAAGGCCTCCGCCGCGCGCCTCGCGAAGCTCCTCGGCCGGGACGTCGTGCGAGCGACCCACGTCGACGTGCGCGATTCCCCGAGTTCCCGGGCGATGCTCGACGGTTGCGACGTCGCGTTGAGCGCGGTGCCGTACTACTTCAACTACGAGCTCACGCGCATCGCGGTCGACGCCGGAGTGTCGTTCGTGGACCTCGGAGGGAACACGGGGATCGTGCGGAAGCAACTCGCCCTCGACGCGGACGCGCGACACGCGGGGGTCGCCATCGTGCCGGACTGCGGCATGGGACCCGGTCTGAACCTGACCCTCGCGGTGTACGCGATGGAACGGCTCGATTCGCCCGTGGACGTGTTCATCTACGACGGCGGGCTTCCCCAGGCGCCAACGCCCCCGTGGGGATACGCCCTCACCTTCAACGTGGAGGGCCTCACGAACGAGTACAGCGGGAGCGCGGCGTTCCTCCGGAATGGGAAGGTCGTCAACGTGCCCGCCCTGACGGAGTTCGAGGAGATCGACATCCCGCCGATTGGGCACCTCGAGGCCCTCGTGACGTCGGGGGGTCTCTCCACGGCCCCGTGGTCGTTCGCGGGCAGGTTGAGGACGCTCCAGAACAAGACCCTCCGCTACCCGGGTCATTGGTCCCGCATCGTCGCGTTCCGGGACCTCGGACTGTTCGACATGAAGCCGATCGAGGTCGACGGCTGCGTGGTCGTCCCGAGGCACGTGTTCCATGCCCTCTTCGAGGGCCTCGTGACCCCGAAGGAGATTCGCGACGTGTGCATCGAGCGGGCCCGGGCTGTGGGTTCGAAGGACGGCCGGCCCGCGGAGACGCGCGTCGACCTCGTGGACCGGTTCGACGAAGCGACCGGCTTCACCGCGATGGAGCGTCTCACCGGATGGCACGCGGCGATCGCCGCGGAAATGATCGCAAGGGACGACATCCCGGCCGGCGCCCACTCGGTCGAGTGCGGCATCCCCGCGACCCCGTTCGTGGCCGAGGCGCGTCGCCGCGGCCTTTCCATCGAGGCGACGTTCCGTTACCTCGACTAGGCGCGGAGCCTCGTCCCGCACTTCCGGCAGAACGCATCGTCCGCGGCGATGGGCGACCCGCACGCGGGACAGTCTGGGCTCATCGTCACGGACGCGGATCCGCTCGCCTCGACGACGAGCCCGGGAATCGGACCGGCTTCCGCGCTGCGCTGCGCCTGCCTCGCCGACGCCAGCGCGCCGGTGTAGTCCTGTCCGTCGAAGCGCACGCGGGCCTGGGCGAGCAGCGCCTCCGCCTGGCCGACGTCGCGCCCCGACGCGCGGCCCGCCTCGACCGCGCTCGCCACCAAATCAATCGTGAACTTCGCCTGGGTGAGGTTCGTCGGGAAGTCGCGCTGCAGGAGCTCTTTCGTCGTCGTCTCGTCCCCGCCGGAGGGCATCGCGTCGAGCTTCGCAAGGTCCCCCATCGCGGCGTGCCCCGCCTTGAGCGCGGTGAGCCTCTCCTTCGCCTTCGAGGTGAGGTCGATCACGACGCGGTAGTTGCGCCGGCCGTACGCCATCTGGGCTTCGCGGAGGAGCCCATCGGCCTCCTCGCTGTGCACGCCTCCGCGTTCGAGCGCCGCGACAATCGCGCGGGTCGTGACGAGCGCGTTGTGCGCCGTGTCGGGGAGCTCCTCGAGCCCCCGGGTCGCGCGACCGCGTCTCGCGCGCATCGACCTCCGCATGTACTTCAGCTCGAGCCACGCGATCACGACGATCGCGACGACGACGAGGATGACCCCCACGAGGATTTCGTGGCTCGTCATGACGACCGAGCGCCAGCCGGCCTACCGGATAAAAGGGTTTCTCTGGCCTTTTCGCCCGTGATTTCGCTCGCACGTCGTCCTTTCTGAGGATCTCGTGCAGCCGGCCGTGCTTCTGGGCGTCGCGATCCTCGCGCGCAATCCGCCGCCCCGTCGACATGCCGGCCTCGACCAGG
>JBQTHW010000288.1:0-1805 GCA_052389495.1 Methanobacteriota archaeon
ACGCGGAGCTTCGTCGGACCGTGGCGTAGGCGGGGCCTACCCCCTGTGCGGGGACACGATGGGTCCAAGTGATCTCGACCGGATCCGCAGAGATGGACCGAGCGCGCGACCCCATCGACACGGCTAAGGGCGCCCAGGGCATACGCCTCGTCGGAGGGGGTGCGACGCTCCGTACGAGATTCACGGAATTGGTCGGCTGCACGGTGCCGCTGCAGCAGGCTGGGATGGGCAAACTCGCCTCGCCTCGGTTGGCCGCGGCGGTCGCGGAGGCCGGGGGCCTCGGGATGGTCAGCGGGATCGCGGGCGCTCCGCCGGAGTACGTCGCGAAGGCGCTCGACGGGATCCGACGAGAGACCTCGGGCGCCTACGGCGCGAACTTCATCGTCGCCTTCGTTCGGGACGACGCCACCGGGAAGCTCGATCCCGACTTCGCGAAGGTCCTGGAGACGGCGGCCGCGCGGTCCCGGGTCGTCGAGTTCTTCTACGCGGATCCGGACCCTGCGCTCGTCGAGACCGCCCACGCGGGCGGCGCCCTCGTCTCGTGGCAGGTCGGGTCCCGCGACGAGGCGGTCGCGGCGGAGCAGGTCGGTTGCGATCTGATCGTGGCCCAGGGGACGGAGGCGGGCGGCCACGTTCGGGGGTCGACCGGCCTCCTCGCGCTCCTCGGCGAGGTGATTCCGTCCGCGAAGGTCTCCGTCGTCGCCGCGGGCGGCATCGGCACGGGGCGGGCGATGGCCGCGGCCCTGGCCGCCGGCGCCTCCGCGGTCCGGGTCGGCACCCGGTTCGTCGCGGCGGAGGAGGCGGGCACCCATCCCGCCTACGTGGGAAAGCTCATCGCCGCGGAGGCGAAGGACACGATCCTGACGGAGGCGTTCTCCGCGAACTGGCCGAACGCGCCCCACCGCGTCCTCCGTTCGTGCGTCGAGGCGGTCGAGCGATTCCCCGGGGAGTTCGTCGGGGAGACGACGTACCCGTGGGCCCCGGACGTCCGCGTGCCCGTCCGACCGAGGGAATCCTTCGTCGCGGATACGTCGACCACGGGCGAGTTCAGCGCGATGCCGCTCTGGGCGGGGGAGTCCGTCGACGGCGTGAAGGGCGTCCAGACGGCGGGGGAGATCGTTCGGGAGCTAGCCGATGAAGCCGAGAAGCTCCTACGGGAATGGGGAACGTGAAGGGACTGTGGTATCGTTCCCAGCCCGGGTCGCGACCTCGATCGTCCGGGACGGATGACCGCCCGTCCGGATGACCGGGCCGTGCTCACGGGACGCTCGCGGCGAGGACGCTCCGCTACGCGCGTTCCCCGGTGGATTCGAGGAGCTTCTTGAGCGTGCCGAGATCGTTCGTGATGCTCCGCCGGACGGACCGGGATATCATCGGCGCCGCGAGCCGATAGAAGCCGCCGGCATCGACTTCGACCCGGATTCGGGCGAGCGTTCCCTCGCCGGCCTTGTCGAAGTCGTACGTCACGCGCATCGGGAAGGGGCTCTTGATGGAGCGCATCACGAGGCGCGCCCGGGGATCGTGCTCCTCCACGGCCAGCACGTACTCGATCCGGCGCCGCCGGAACGACGCGACACGCTCGACCTGCGTCCCCTTCCCAAAGGGTGGGTCCGTGATCACCCTGACCTCCCGGATGCCGCCGATCCATTTCGTGTCGTTCTCGGGCTCCATCGCGAAGCGCGCGACGGCGTCCCTCGGCCGGCGGATGAGGACCTCGGCGCTCACGTCCATGCGAACCGATGGAGCATCCAAGGCGCCCGGATAAACTGTACGTCCGCGTGGTTTCGACATTCGTCCGGGAGGAC
>JBQTHW010000289.1:0-4170 GCA_052389495.1 Methanobacteriota archaeon
ACCTCGTACAGGACGTGGGTCGACATGAGGACGTGCCCGCCGTCCCTCACGAAGTCCGCGATCGTCCGGAGGATGTGCACGCGCGCCTGCGGGTCCGCGCCGGAGAGCGGCTCGTCGAGGATGAGGATCTCCGGGTCGTGGGCGAGGGCCTGCGCGAGCTTCGCGCGCTGGCGCATGCCGCGGCTGTACGTCCGGAGGGTCCGGTCCTTCGCGCCCGTGAGGCCGACGACCTCGAGGGCCGCGTGCGCGCGGCGCGTCGCCTCGGAGGACGGCATGCCGTCGAGCCGCAGGAGGCTCGAGACGAACCGGTCCGCGGTGAGCCAGCCGTACAGCTGGTTGTGCTCCGGGCAGTAGCCGAGGCGCCGCTTCAGGGCGACGTTGTTCCACGGGTCCTCCCCGAGGAGACGGAGCTCGCCCTGGTCCTTGTGCAGCTGCCCGATCAGCAGCTTGAAGAGGGTGCTCTTCCCCGCGCCGTTCGGGCCGACGAGGCCCGTGATCCCCGGCGCGAACGCGGCCGAGAAGCCGTTCAGCCCGAGGACCTCGCCGTACCACTTCGACACGCCACGCGCCTCGACGACGTCGGTCATGTCGCGACGACCTCCCTCGTCCGCATGCGCGCGTACGTCGCGAGGGCCGCGAGGCCGGTGGCCGCGAGGAGGATCGCAAGGGCGGGCGGCCAGTCGATCGTCGGCGCGGGCGGGACGAAGCCGAACAGGGCGCGGGCCACGGCGAGGTAGTTCTCCCAGGCGGACGCGTAGAGGAACGTCGGGTTGCCCGTCGCCGCGGTGAGGATCTGCGCGGGGAACGTCAGCCCGAACGTGATCGCGAACACGCCCGCCGCCGCGTACGCGCGGCGCGTCGTGAGGGACGACAGGAACAGCGTTGCGGCCGTGTAGAAGGCTCCAAAGAGGATTCCGACGAGGACGGACCGGCCGATCGCCGGGAGGGCGACGTCCCACGGGAAGACACCGAGGAGCGCCGCGACGATCGGCGTGACGACGAGGGGCACCACGGAGACGAGCGCGATGAGGGGTCCGAGGATCGCCGCCTTCGCGAGGACGTAGTCGGCGTGGGTAATCGGGCGGCTCAGGTACAGGGTGAGCGCCATGGAATGCAGGTCGTCCGCGATGAGCCCCGAGCCGACGATCGCGGCGATGAGCGTCACGAAGAACAGGACCGCGCCGTTCGACGCGGGGAGGTAGAAGAAGCTCAGGTCGAGCGCGAGGCCCGGGAGGAAGAGGGGCGCGAAGAACACGAGGACGACCGAGAAGATCGTCGTGAGCGCGGCCCCCACGCCCGTGACGACGATCGACGCGGGCCGACGGAGCTCCCTGCGCAAGCCCGTCGTGATGATCACGCCGACCCGCTTCGACCGCCCGAGGAGGGGCGTCTCGCGTCGCGTGTAGGTCGGGAGGGAGATCGACACCTACCCACCTCCGGACGTGTTCCGTGCGACGAGCTCGAGGAACAGTTCCTCGAGACTGCGCACCTCGCTTCCCATGTACCGGACCTCCGCGCCGAGGGCGCGCGCCGTGCGGAAGACGTCCGCCTCGATCCCCGCGCGGCGGCGGATGCGCAGGCCCGTCGAGCCGACCTCGACCTCGTGGCCCGCCTCCCGGAGCCGCTCGCCGAACGCCGCGCGGTCCCCGCGCACGTCGACGCGCAGGCGGGCCCCGGCTCCGCTCAGTAGGGCCTGGAGCTCCCCCGCGGCGATCTGGTGCCCGCCGTCCAGGATGACGATGTGTTTGCAGATCGACTCGACGTCGGGCAGGAGGTGGCTCGACAGGATCACGTTCCGCCCGGAGGTCTTCGCGATCGTCCCGAGGAGGCCCAGCATCTCGGACCTGCCGCGCGGGTCGAGCCCCGTCGTCGGCTCGTCGAAGACGTACAGCGGGGGATCGTGGACCATCGCCTGCGCGAGCTTCACCTTCTGCTTCATGCCCGTCGAGTACTCCGCGATCTTGCGATACCGCTCCTCCTCCACGCCGACGAACTGCAGGACGTCGTGCGCGCGGCTCATCGCGGTGTCCCGCTCGAGCCCGCTCACCCGGCCCATGTACGACACGAGGCCGACCCCCGTCATCTCGGGGATTAGGCAGTCGTGCTCCGGCATGTAGCCGATCTTCTCCCGGACCGGGATGCCGTCGGAGAGGTCGTGCCCGAGGACCCGCCCTCGCCCCGACGTGGGGCGCAGGAGGCCCAGGAGGAGCCGTAGGAACGTCGTCTTGCCCGCGCCGTTCGGGCCCACGAGGCCGATCGCGCCGTCGGGGATCCGGACGCTCAGGCCGTCGACCGCACGTACGTCGCCGAACGTCTTCGTGAGGTCCGTCGTCTCAACGAGCATCCGGGCCACCTCCCGGCGGAGCGCGCGCCCTTCGACGACGTCGCACGACGAACCACGCGGCGACCCCGACGACCGCGACGGGGACGGCGACGAGCAGGAGGAGGATCGGCAGGGAGAGCGGGCCCGGCGCACGCGCGGCGTAGGCGTACGACCGCAGGCGCATCTCCGCCGCCTCGGACCCGTTCACGTACGCGGTGCGCCGCACGTAGCTCCCGGTGTCGTTCGAGAAGTACGCGGTCTCGTTCGCGTCCTCGAGCGGCCCGACCGCGAACAGGCCCGGGAAGGCGACGAGGGTCTGGTTCAACCGGTACGCGTCGAAGGCGCCCGCCTGCACGGTGACCGCCTCCAGCGCCACGACGTCGCGCCGCCACGACGAATCGAAGACCGTCGTGTTCTCGAAGGACGTCGAGTTGCCGAACGCGTCGAACGTCGTGTTCGCGGTGAGGCTCGTCCGGAGGGCCGCGGACGCCGACTCCCCGACGTCCAGCGGGAAGACCGCACGGTCCGGCGTCACGGCGGTGGTGGCGTCGAGCCGGATCGCCGCCCGGACCTGGAGCGGAAAGATCGTGACCTCGGCGACGTACACGGTCGTGCCGACCGACTCGATCGCGATGTGGCTTTCGCCGTCCCACACCTCGGAGACCGCGGACGTCAGGCTTCCCGTGACCTCGACGGGGATCGGCACGCCGGGCACGGCGAACGTGCCGTTCAGGAACGCGGTCGTCTCCGTGAGCACGTCGACGTCCGGAGGGCCGCCGCCCGTGTCCCGCAGGCCCGTGACCTCGACCTCGACGCGCCCCGCCAGGACGAGCGAGAACGTCCCCATCGTGGCGTTGAAGCCCGGCAAGCTCTCAATGGAGCCGTCGAGGTCGTACACCCAGCGGTCCCCCACCGCGTACGTTGGGCGCTCGAGCGCGGCTCTCGCGGTCCCCGAGGTGGCGAGGAGCACCCCAACGGCGGCCACGACCGCGAGGGCGAGCCCGGCGAACCGCTCTTCCACCCAGAACCTCCGGCGAGCCGCCCGAAGGGCCCCTTGGCGATAAGGTTTGCCTGGCATGGTTTCTTTGGAGTTATCTAGGACGAACCACACGCCTATGCTGGGCTAAAAGCCCGCAAGCGAGCTCGCGACGGCTGTCCGACGCCATCCCGCGCTCAGGTCTTGCTCTGCCGTCTGAACAGGCGCTTCTTCTTGGACATAGCCAACCTCTCGGCTTGACGACGAGCCCTTTCTCGAGGACCAAGTTCGTCGATGACATGCACACCCTCTTTGAAGGCTAAGTTGAGCGGAAGATCGCTCGTGCCGGAGACCCTTTCGAGAACCGGGGGAACGTCGAACTGGACCCAGCCTCTTTCCTCATTAAGAAGATTCGTCCCCCCCAAGAAGGCTACATCTCTGAATACAATAGGGCCGGTGAACCAGGAGTCAAAGAAATCTACGAAACCGTGGAACCTCACTCTCTCGAAGATGATCAGATGATCCTTGTCGTTATGGCCTCCGGAATCGAATAGCACCTCACTCAGGAACTCGGAATCGCGACAGACCAGCCCTTGGAGGAAGTATACGCCGTTTGCAAGCTGGATATGACGAAAGATGCACCGATCCCACTCCACCGGAGCCGTGTACCAGACAACCGAGGAATCCAACTCATCGAAAATGCACTCACTGAAACGAATCGCGAGATTTATGTCAATGTCGAACCGCTTTTCGAACCTTTCTTGGTCAACGAGCGAGAGCATCACGAGCCGACCCGTGACGTGAACCTCGTGAAGACGGCTCTCCCGACGAAGGACGTTGACCGCCTCCTCAGCTGTGACCTCCCGCATCC
>JBQTHW010000290.1:0-8915 GCA_052389495.1 Methanobacteriota archaeon
GGGCGCGTCGCGCTGCGCCTGTACGCCCTTGCGAACCCGCTGGGGCGGTCTTTCCTCGAGATGACGTACCTGTTCGAAGACCCCGTGGTCCTCGACGGCGCCCTGTACCGGACCCTGACGGGGAGCCCGCACCCCGCGACGCCGTACGAGGAAGGGGTGGCCCGTACGGTGGAATGGTTCCGGACCCACCGATGAGGGAGACGACTGCTCGCGAAACCGATACTTTCACAGACCCCCCTGCCTTACCTTTTAAGGCATGGCCCGCGATGAGAAGCAAGGTGATCGGGTGGCTGTCAGCGCGAAGGCCATCGAGGAGCTCCCGGGCGTCGGGCCGGCGACGGCGGAGAAGCTGAGAGAGGCCGGTTTTTCGGACCTCATGGCCCTCGCCGTGGCGTCGCCGCAGATGGTCGCGGACGCCGCAGAGATCGGCTCGAACGTCGCCCAGAAGATCATCATCGCGGCCCGCGAGGCCGCCGACGTGGGCGGATTCGAAACGGGCGACGTCGTCCTGGAGCGCCGCAAGTCCGTCGCGAAGCTCACGACCGGCTCGAAGGCCTTCGACGAGCTCCTCGGAGGCGGGCTGGAGACGCAGGCGATTACGGAGTGCTATGGTGAGTTTGGCAGCGGCAAATGCGCCGCGAAGGACACGCGCGTGCTGTACTACAACGATCAGGAACCCCATCTCGAGAGCTTCGGTGAGGTCTATGCAAAGTACGCCTCGAGATATGGGGAACGGCCTTTCGAGGACGGGTATGTCGTTCGGAATGTCCCGATCGAGGTGCTCGGCATACCGGCGGACGGTTACGGGAGAACTGCGGCGAGTTCGCTGTATCGCGAGTTCGCAGAAGCCCTTTGGCGAATTCGCACCTCGCGCGGGGCGACGTACCGCGTGACGGGCGCACACCGATTCCTGACCGTAACTCCGGAGGGAGTCCAATGGGTGCCGGCGGCGAAACTGGTCGTTGGCGACCCGATCGCGGGTCCGAAAGAGCTGCAAGTTGGTGGCACCTCCCACTACTCAGAAGATGATGCCTACTTCCTCGGCCTGTTCGTTGCAGAGGGCTGTTCCTCCTTCTTCTCGCTGTGCAACACGGACCCGAGGATTATCGAGTGGCTGCGGACCTACGTGGAGAGGCGTTTCGGATACTCCCCGACGGTTCGCACGGATCCGCGGCGACCTCACGTGAAGACCATCCTCCTTCGAGAAAGGTCGCGGTCGTTCCTCGGAAATCTAGGATTCGAGAACTCCGGGACAAAGCGGGTACCTCCAGGGATTGTCGCTGCCCGGGATCCAATCATCCGAAGCTTCCTCGCCGGCTACCTGGACGGCGACGGCTCGGTTTGGGGTACCGTCAGCGCGACGACGAAAAGCGAGGGGCTGGCGAAGGATTTGGCCTATCTATTCGGCCGGCTCGGCGTCCGAGTGTCCATGGCCACGCGCGAGAAGGACGGCGTGACATACTACGTCGTCCACGTCGTAGGATTCGATCGCGACTCACTGAATCTTCCACTCCTGACGAAGTCAATTCCACCTTTCGACACACGGAACTCGGCGCACGGTTACCCGACTCGGATTCCCGAGTACTTTGCGACGGTCTACCGGAGGGCCCTTGGGGGCTTCACTGGGAACCGCAGGAAACCCATTGGGCGCGCCGAGAACGACGCGGATGCGTTCTACCATGTGCTAACCCGTTCAGTGTACGCCAAGAAGACGATCAACGATGCGACCTTCCGACGGATTGCCCAGGAGTTCCTAGATGGTTACGATCGCCTGAAGCACGCACGGGACCTTGCTGACCGTCTCGGGTCACTCACCTACGAGGAGTTCCGCGAACTCGTTAGTCTGCTGCCTTTCGGAGTCTCCGACATTGCGGGCGACCTAAGGCTGACGAAACAAGCCGTGCAGAACTACCTTTTCCGGGGGTTGCCGAAAGGCTCCGAGAGCCTACGGGCGATCCGGGAGGCACTCCTGCGCCGCATCGGGGAGCGCATGCGCGCCCTCGAGGACGCGTTCCCCCAAGTCCGGAACATGTACTCTCTAGCGTGGGATGAGATTGTTTCCATCGAAGAGGAGCCCTACAGCGACTGGGTCTATGACTTCGTCGTCCCAGATGGGCATGCCTTCGTGGGTGGCCCCATCCCGACTTTCATGCACAACAGCCAGCTCGCCCACCAGCTCGCCGTCAACGTCACCCGCCCTGAGGACGAAGGCGGACTCGGCGGGGACACGGTCTGGATCGACACGGAGCAGACGTTCCGGCCCGAGCGGATTCGCCAGATGGCGGAGGCCCTCGATCTTGATGCGGACGAGATCCTCAAACGGATCCACATCGCGCGTGCGTTCAACAGCCACCACCAGATGCTCCTCGTCGAGAAGGCCCACGACCTGTCGAAGGATTTCCCCGTCCGCCTCATCGTGATCGACTCCCTGACGGCCCACTTCCGCGCGGAGTTCATCGGTCGAGGCGTCCTCGCCGAGCGGCAGCAGCTCCTCAACAAGCACATCCACGAGCTCATGCGGTTCGGGGACCTCCACAACGCCGTGATCTACGTCACGAACCAGGTCCATGCGAAGCCCGACGCGTTCTTTGGCGACCCGACCCGGCCGATCGGCGGCCACATCGTCGGGCACAGCGCGACGTTCCGGGTGTACCTGCGCAAGTCGAAAGGCGGGAAGCGCATCGCGCGGCTCATCGACTCCCCGAACCTCCCCGAGGCCGAGGCCGTGTTCAGCGTCTCGGAAGATGGGATCCGCGACTGATTCCGCGTGACAAGAATTGTCGGGACACGCTCAAGTAGCCGCGGCGTCCATTCGCAGGTCGAGGCCGCACGGATGCGTCCGCCCCTCCTCCTCATCCCCGGACCCGTCCCGATTCACCCGGCGGTCCAGGACGAGATGGCGAAGCCCGCGCTGCCCCACTACGGGCCCGCGTGGGTAACGGCGTACAAGGAGGTCCTGGGGCTCCTGCGGTACGTGTGGTCCGCGCCCAAGGCGCGCGTCTTCCCGTTCCTCGGCCCCGGCCACGCCGGGATCGAGGCGCTCATCCACACGTTCTTCCGGCGCGGCGACCGCGTCGTCGTCCTCGACAACGGGTTCTTCGGCGCCCGCCTCCGTGAGGTCGTCCTGTCCCACGGTGTCCGCGTCGACGTCGTAGGCTCCCCCTGGGGCAAGGGTCTCGACTTCCAGGGACTGCGGAGCGCGCTCCGGAAGCCGGCGAAGGCCGTCGTGTTCGTCCACAACGAGACGTCGACGGGCGTGACGAACCCGCTCGAGGAGGTCGCGGAGATCGCCCACGAGAGGGACGCGCTCGTCCTCGTCGACGCGGTGTCGTCCCTCGGCGGTCTCGCCCTGCCCTTCGACGACCTGGGTCTCGACGGTGCGTTCAGCGCGTCGCAGAAGTGCCTCGCCGCTCCGGCGGGGATCGCTCCGATCGCGGTCGCGCCCTCGCTCTGGGAATCCTCCGACCCGAAGGAGGCCGAGGGCTGGTACTTCAACCTCCACACGTGGGACCGGTACGAGCGCGATTGGGGCGACTGGCATCCTTCCCCCACGACGATCTCCTCGAACCTCTTCTACGCGGTCCGCAAGGCGCTGCAGCTCGTGAAGGCGGAGGGTCTCGATTCGAGGGTCGCCCGTCATGCGGCGATGGCCCGCCTCCTGCGGGACGGCCTCGCGGAGCTCGGCTACCGGCCGCTCGCCTCGGAGCTGCTCCTGTCGAACACGGTCACGTGCGTGACACCGCCTCGCGGCGCCGACGCGGACAAGATCATCGCCCGCCTGCGCGAGGAGCACAACGTCTACGTCTCGGGCGGCCTGGGCCCCTTGCACGGGAAGATCCTGCGGGTCGGCACGATGGGAACCCAGGCCGACGCCTCGGTCATCGACGCCTTCCTCGACGTCCTGCGGACCGTGACGTAGCCGTCCGGGCGTCGGGGAGGTAGCGGTCCAGCCATTCGTGGGTCCTCTCGAAGAGCGTGATCTGGTTCGACTTCTTACGTGGCCAGTGGCCCTCGTCCGGGAATTCGAGGTACTCGAGCACCTTGCCCGCTCTCCGCATGCCGTCCACCATCTGGCGGATGTCGCTCACGGGACATCGCGGATCGTTCGCACCGCCGACGAACAGGACGGGCGCGCGGATCTTGTCGAGTGCGTGATACGGCGAGTACTTGCGGAAGTGCTCCGGCTCCGTCGCGTAGTCCCCCATTTTCCAACGGTCGTAGAGGGCGAGGTACCCGCGCTCCTCCTTCGCCGCGACGATCCAGTCGAAGTATCCCACGATGCTCACCCCGACGGCCCACAGATCCGGCGCCTTCTCCAGGCCGTGCGCGACGGAGTATCCGCCGTAGCTCGTGCCCAGGATGCCGAGTCGACCGGGCCGACAGATGCCCCGCTCGACGAGCCATCGCCCCCCCGCCAGGACGTCCTCCATGTCCCCGCCACCGAGGTCCCGATCGCTCATCTTCCTCCACGCCCGGCCGGAGCCGGTGCTGCCGCGGTAGTTCGGCAGCAGCACGGCGTAGCCTTCCGCGACGAGGTACTGCGGCGCGTAGTCTCCGCTCTCCCATTCGTTGAAACTCTGGGATTCCGGGCCGCCGTGGGGAATCACGACGGCCGCGTCCCGGCGGCGGGGTTTCGTCGGCACGTAGAGCCACGCGGGGATCTCGCGTCCGTCGAAGCTCCGGTACCGAACGAGTCGCGGCGGCGTGAGTTCCCCGACCGGGAGCCTGGACCGCGCGGCGTCGACGATCACGGACCGTCGCGGTCCGCGCTGCAGGATGAGCCGGGGCGGTCGGACGGCCGTCGAATGAAGGTAGAAGAGGCCGTCCCCCCGCGGGTGCCACGCGGCCCGGTTCGCCACGCCGTCCGCAGGGGAGACGCCACGCACACCCCGCCCCGACCGTCCGACCGTCTTGAGCTGAACGTTCCCGTCGTGGTTCTCGAGGAACGCGATCATCGTCCCGTCGGGAGACCATACGGGCCGGGTCTTCTCCCATCGGTTCTCGACGATCCAGCGTACCTCGCGCGTCGGGAGGTCGAGGAGCCCTACGTCGGTGTGGTCGTGGAGGCTCGACACGAACGCGAGCGTCCGCCCGTCCGGGCTCCACGGGTGCGGATGCCCGTAGTCCCCCGCGAGGTAAGCCTCGGCGTCCGGAAAGCGGACGAGCCGCTCGACGTTCCCGCGGAGGTCGACGAGGCCGATCCCGTCGAGGTTGCCGGGACCCACGGAAAACGCGATTGCGTCTCCGTCCGGCCGCCAGGCGATCTCGTGCACGATGTCGTCGAACGCGGTGAGCTGCGTCGCAGGGCCCCCGGAGGCGTCCACGAGGAACACGTTCTCCCGGTCCCGGTCGCGGTTCGAAAGGAACGCGATCCTCCGTCCGTCGGGGGACCACCGGGGCGACTTGTCGTCCATGGGATGGTCCGTGAGGCGCCGGGGTTCGCCGCCTTTCGCCGGCACGACGTACACGTCGAAGTTCTCGTCGCCGTCGAAGTCCGCCTCCATCGCGACGGATCCCCCGTCCGGTGAAAATTCGGGGTTCCGCATCGGACGATCCGACCGCACGATGGCCGCATCACGTTTCGTCGTGAGGTCGCGAAGGTATACGGTCCATCGTTCTCCCTTGTTCGCGGCGTACGCAAGGCGCCGGCCGTCCGGTGACACGGCGAAGTTCCCGAGTTCCCAGATTGTCCGGACCCAGCGTCGAGGCGTGAACGTGACCTTCCTCGTCATGGAGTCCCGAGGCGGCCGGAGCCGCCCGTAGGATAAAAGCAATACCGTCGGGTGCCGTGCCGCACGCATGGCGGCATCCCAGAGCGGCCCGCGGATCACGGTCGGTGTCGGTGCGTTCCTCGTCCGCGACGAGCGCCTTCTCGTCGTCAGGAAGACGTACGGTCCGTGGCGCGGTCGCTGGGCGATCCCGTCGGGCTACGTCGAGCCCCACGAATCCGTCGTCGAGACGCTCGAGCGGGAGGTCCTCGAGGAGACGCGCATCCGGGGCCGTCCGGAGGCCCTCGTCGCCGTGCGGCACATGGTCGGGCCCGAGGCGAACGACACGTTCCTCGTCTTCACGATGCGCTACGTGTCCGGCGAGCCGCGGCCGGACGGGAGGGAGGTGAGCGAGGCCGGGTTCGTCCCGATCGAGGAGCTCGTTTCGTCCGAGGACGCCGCGCCGTTCACGAAGGCGGTCCTCTCGAGCGTGCCGGCGGCGGGGCTCCGGCTCGACGATTACCGCCCTCCCGAGGGTGCGCCCCCGGCCCGGAGCTACCTCTTGTACACGTCACCCGCGAAAGTCCATTAGCCCATCGCTCCATCGGGCGCGCGTGCCGGTCCTCCTGACCGCGACCTCGATCGGGTCGAAGTTCGTCCTCGACGCGGACGCCGTTCGCACGTGCGTCGACGCCCTCCGGGCGGGCGGACTCGTCGTCCACCCGACCGACACGGTGTACGGCCTCGCGGCGGACCCGTTCCACGCGGGCGCGGTCGCCCGCCTGTACGCGGCGAAGGCGCGGCCCCGCGCCCTTCCCGTGTCCATGTGCGTCGCCGACCTGGCGGACGTCTTCCGGTTCGGCGAGCGGTCGCCGACCGCGGAGGCGTTCTGCGCGAAGAACCTCCCGGGCCCCTTCACGGTCGTCCTGCGTGCGACGTCGGAGGCGCCGCGCGAGATTCTCTCGAAGGACGGCCGCCTCGGCCTCCGGATCCCCGCGCACCCGATCCCGCGGCTCCTCGCGAGACGCTTCGGCCCGATCACGGCGACGAGCGCGAACGTGCACGGCAAGCGCTCCCCCGTGACGTGCGACGAGGCGCGCGACCAGCTCGGGGACGCCGTCGACGTCTACGTGGACGGCGGGCCGGCGAGCCTTGGCATCGAATCCACCGTCGTGGACCTCACGGGGCCCCGGCCAAAGGTCCTTAGGGCGGGGGCCGTTCCGACGGGTCCGTAGTTCATGGACCCGGACGTCCTCGAGAAGCTCCGGAAGGCCGGTCGGGTGTCGCGCGAGGCGCGGGAGATCGCCGTCGAGGCGACGACGGAGGGCGCCCTCCTCCTCGACATCGCGGAAGCCGTGGAGGACCACATGAGGCGACGGGGCCTCCTTCCGGCGTTCCCGACGTGCCTCTCCATCGACGACATCGCGGCCCACTACACACCGACCCACGACGACCCGATCCGCCTCCGCCGAGGGAACGTCGTGAAGCTCGACCTCGGCGCCCATCTCGACGGCTGGATCGCGGACACCGCCGTCACGGTCGAGGTCGGATCGCGCAACTGGACGGACCTGATCCGCGCCTCCGAGCTCGCGCTCCAGACGGCGATCGAGGCCGTGCGGCCCGGCGTTCCCGTCACGCACCTCGGCGCCGGGATCCAGCGAGCGATCGAATCCCACGGCTACAAGCCCGTCCGGAACCTCACGGGGCACACGATCGAGCGGTACCTCCTGCATGCGGGCAAGAGCGTGCCGAACGTGCCGCACGGGCACGACGCGCTCCGTGCGGGCGAGGTCGTCGCGATCGAGCCGTTCTCGACGTCGGGCTCCGGCCAGGTCGACGGCCGGCGCTCGGGGAACATCTACCGCGTCCTCAAGCCGGCGTCGGTGCGCGAGCCCGATCTGGACGGCTTCCTCTCCCTCCTGCGTGAGACGTTCAGGACGCTCCCCTTCGCGGAGCGGTGGGCGCACCGCCTCGACCGACGCGCCCCGGCCCTGCTCAACCGGCTCGTGCGGCATCGCGCCGTGATGACGTACCCCGCCCTCCTCGACACCGCGCAGGGTGTCGTCGCCCAGACGGAGCACACGATGATCGTCGGATCCGACGGCCCGGAAGTCACGACATCGCAAGTCTGATATGGTTCGCCGCGACGACGCCAGTAACGTTTAATAGAGCGCCCCTCGATGGGCTCAGCCCCCTGGAGCGACGACGTCGTGACGGATATCAAGAGGCTTGTTCTCGACGTCCTGAAGCCCCACAAGCCAACGATCATCGAGATGTCGAAGCGGCTCAGCGCCCTGAAGGGGGTCGAAGGGGTGAGCTGCAGCCTCGACGAAGTGGACCAGGATACGGAGAGCGTGCAGATCACGATCGAGGGCGGGGCCGTGAACTACGAGAGCGTCGAGGACACCCTCCGTGAACTCGGGGCCGTGATCCACTCCGTGGACCAGGTCGCCTCGGGCAAGCGCCTCGTCGACGACGTCCACGTGATGCCGAACCGGAAATAGTCAACGGGACGCGCGGATCCTCTCCGCGACCTTCCGGACGACGGACGTCTTGAAGTAGTCCGCGCGGACGAGGACACGCCCCTCCTTCCGCCACGGCGTCGACGGGAACGCCTTCCCCTCCTCGACGGTCGGCTCGAGGCCGAGCGCCTTCGCCGCGGCGGCGACTTCCTGGATCGTCGGGGACTCGACGGCCCATCGCTTTGCGACCCGGCGCCCCAGGTCCCTCGACCGGGCGGCGTCGAAGTACGCGGGGTACAGGACGATCGGGCGGTCCCCCTTCGGCACGTCGCGCGCATCCGCCGCGCGGCCATAAGGGTTTGCGACGCACGGGCCACCTCGACACCTTAATGCACGTCTCCGCGATGCCTCCCGCGCGGAGCACGGCATGTCGGGTCACGATCTCGTCGACTTCGCCGTCGACCACGCCAGGACGAGGGGCGCCGCCTACGCGGAGGCTCGGTACGAGCACCAGACACAGGAGCAGTTCATCCTGAAGAACGGGATCCTCGACGCGCTGTACGTCGGGGAGGACCAGGGGGTCGGCGTCCGGGTCCTCGTGAAGGGCAGCCTCGGCTTCGCCGCGACGAACGCCCTCACGAAGGCGGATTTCCGCGCAACGGTCGACGACGCGATCAAGGGCGCGAGGGCGTCCTCGCGCCGGACGCCGATCACGTTCGCGAAGGAGGACGCCGTCGAGATGGAC
>JBQTHW010000291.1:0-5489 GCA_052389495.1 Methanobacteriota archaeon
TTCCGAAGAGCCAGAACAGCAGGTCATCCGGCTGTGGGCACGTGCCTCCGTCATGCAGCCTGTCGAAGATGATCTCGCCCCAGTCGTTCAGGCTTGAGGTGATGTCCGCCGTGGCCCGGATACAGAAGAAGGCGAACTGGGTGTCGTCGCGTCGGCCAACAACGAAGTCCACCGCGCCGTTCCCCGCGAAGGTCGAACCGGCGTACTCGCCTGGGAAGGAGTCGCACCGGCCGTCGATCGCGGGCGTGTTCACGAGGGGCGTCGCATCCACCTCGTCCGGGAGCGGGAGTGCGTGGAGGGGGGACGGCCCCAGCTTGAGGGACGGAGACGTCGCGGGCGTGGGGACGTCCGTCAAATCGCCGCGGTACGCCCAGTCCGTCATCGCGAAGACGACGCGCGGGTTGTTCGCGGCGCCGAAGAACGCAGCCGGCGCGGACGCCTCGAGCTGCCCGCCGACGAACTCGACACTCACCGTGCCGGACCGAGGATCCCAGGACCAGGTGGGGTCGTTCCACGCGTAGAGGAATCTCGACGTGACGCGGCCGCCACGCCCCCGGATCTCGACGAACCGGTCCGCGACGATCCCGCCGACTGTGTATCCGGTGGCATCCTGGTCGTTCGTGTCCACGTAGATGAAGAGGAGGTCCTCCGCCGCGTTTCGCCGGAGCGGGACGGGTCCCGAGGACGGGGCACCCGCGGAAGGCGGTGGCGTGACCATCCGCCGCTCAGGGACGAGCGCGCCGGCGAGGACGTCCCCCTCCGTGCGGACGTAGAAGAACGCGTCCGTGGGGACGCTGAAGGCGGACTCGAGGATATCGACGGAGGACGGCACGGGGTCGTCCGCGTCCGAGCGCGGCGCGGGCCACACGGAGAACAGGCCGTCCACGACGTGGCCGGCCGGTGCCGCCTGGACGTACACGCGGGCGGCGGGTCCCTCGAAGGTCGTTGGAACGGGGTCGTTGGCTCCGAGGAGCACCGCGTCGACGGAACGCAGGCCCAGGGTCACGAGGCTCCCGGGCGTCACGCCCGTCGGGTCGAGCGCGATGCGCTAGATCCGTTCCTGCCCTGCCGCGATCGTGAAGCGGGGGTTCGGCACGACGAGGGTACCGCCACCCGCGTGGTCGAACGTGAGCGCGCGGACGTCGATCGCCGCGAGGTGCGCACGGAACCTCAGCTCGAGGACCATCGAGGTCGAACCGATCAGGTCCGTGAGGGGCGTCGCGTCGACCGTCAGGGCACCGGGTGTGGAGCGAACCGTCAAGCCGACGTCGACGGCATCGTCGAACCGCGTCGCGAGGCTGAGCCGCAGCCCGCGCGAAGGATCCAGGTCGATTAGGCTGTCCGAGAGGACGAGCTCGAACTCCGCGCCGAGGGACGCCGCATCGAAGGACCCGCGCGCCCGGAGGGATGTGGCGTTGTCCCGGTCCGGGTCGCCCACCCACTCCCGCAACGCTGCCTCACGGATGCGGCCGTTCCAGCCCCACGCCTCGGCGAGGAAGTCGACGTCGCGGCCGCCGACCGCGTAGCCCGCGGACGCGGGGTCGTCGATCAGGACGTACACGCTCGACGTCTCATTCCCGGGGAACATCGGCGCCCGCGTCCGGCCGTAGGCGAACAGCCGACCGGGCTCGTGGACGATCGCGAACGCGACGAGATCCGCATACCCGGGCACCGCGTCGACGGGGTCGTCGTACGTCGGCACACCGACCCATTCCGAGAAGTCCCCGTCGACGGCGAAGGGCGACGGGACCGGTTCCTGCGTCCCCAGGAACACGCTCACGAGGAGCATCACGACGATCGACGTGGCGATGAACACGGCGGTGCGCCGGTAGTCCGACGATCCGACGATGCCGTACGTGCTCCGCCGGAGGCGCACGCCGTTCGTGTAGCCGATGCCGTTCACGAGGCCGTTCGGCTTGCCGAGTCCGTTCACGAGGCCGTTCGTCCGGCCCATGCCGTTCACGAGGCCGTTCGTTCGGCCGCGCGTACCGTTCGTGCGGCCCTGCGCCGCGCCCTCGCCCGCGTCGGCACGGGGCACGTAGCGGCTCGAGAGGCCTCGCCGGTCGGAGGACGACGCGCCGGTCATGTCAGCCTCCCGCGGCCCGCTCCTTGCGACGGGACCCGCGCCGCGCGCCGAACGCCATCGCGCCCAGGCCGGAGGCGAGGAAGATCGCGCCGAGGAAGGCCGCCATCGTGTTGAGCGGGCCGAAGGCCTCGTAGGCCTGGCCCATGAACGGGACGCGGAACATGTCGTGGAGGATCGACCCGAGCATGAGACCCGTGCCGCCGAACACGACGATCGTAGCGCCGACATAGAAGATCAACCGATCCGCGCGCCGTGGCTTCGGGGCCGCGGGGACCGCGGCTTCCTCGGCCGTCGCGGCGACCGCGGGTTGGACGGCCTCTTGGACCCACCGCTCCGGGGCAGGCTCCTCCGGGTACGAGCCGTCATAGGGCGGCTCCTCGACGATCAGCTCTGTCGCTGCGCCACTCCCGGAGTCCTCGACGACGGCCCCCGCATCGGCCTCGACAGGGGACGGCTCCGGTTCAACGATGACCTCCGGAGGCTCCGTTGGCTCGGGGACCTCCGAGGGTTCGGGTGGGGCGGGCGGGACGGTGTCCTCCGGCGCGGGAACCGATTCGGGCGTCGGTGGCGTTGGTGTGGGCTCGACGGGGGCGGGCTGCCCCGTCTCCGTCGGAGGCGGGGCCTCCACGGGCCGTGGTGCTTCGTGCCGCTCCTCCTCGGGAACGGGCTCGGGCACGCCCTTCGGTGCCTTCGCATCCGCTGCGGCGGCCGGGGGGGCTTCGGTCGGCGCGGGGGCCTCGATCTCCTCCTGGACCTCCGTCTCGACCTCCGTCAGCTCGTCCTCAAGATCCTCGTACGTCAGGTAGAACTTCGCGAGGTCGCGACGCCGCCGCACCGCGTCCGGCCCGGACTCCACGGTGGGCTCCGCGGATGCGATCGGGCGGAGCACCTCGACGTAGATGCCGCACGCCGGGCACAGGGCCTCCGGCTGGTCCGACAGGACCTTGAGCGGCCCTTCGCAGTTCGGGCAGCGGTCCGTCGGGAGCGTGGACTCCGGGGGTGGCCGAGCCTTCGGCCTCTTCTTCGCCATCGATTCCCAGGGGCGTCCCCCCAACGGAGCATAAACGTGAGGGGTCCGTTAGCGCGCGTGATAATCGAACGCCCGAACGCGTCCGGGATTGTCAGCCGCTCCGGCGAGACCCGCGCCGGTTCCTCACTCGGGACGGAGGCCGGCCACGTCGAGCTCGAACGCGATGGTCGGCTGGACGAGCGAGTAGCCCTCGAGGACCCGCGGGTGGATCTCGCCGAGGTGGCCGACCTCGCGGCCCGCCACGAGGACGGACGCGGCCCGGCCGGGAATGAAGTTCCCGTCCGCCGCAGGGTCGACCGTCCCCGCCGCGCCGACGTCGCGCAGGAGGCTGAGCACGAGGGACTTCGCCTCCGTGAACGAGGCCCGGTGGTGGATCGCGACGGCACCGAGGCGCCGCACGTTGCGCGCATCGACGACGACGTCGCCGACCTCGAACACGCGCTGCGGGAGCTCCCGGTGCTTGTTGAGCCGCAGGATGTTCAGAAGGGACGGGAGCAGGGTCGACCGGAGGGCGTTCAGGTCCGAGGTCACGGGGTTCCCGACGACGGCGCGTCGGGGGGACTCGAACGGCTCCGACGGGGCGGCCAGGGTGAGGGACATGACCTCCTGCCAGCCGTACCCGATCATCAGGACCCGCAGACCGTCGCTGAACTCGTTGAGGGGCAGCGGATCCCCCGCCGTCTGGCGGCGCGGGAGGGCGCGCGGATAGCGGTCGTAACCCCACGCGATCGCGAGGTCCTCCGCGACGTCGTACGGGTGGAGGATGTCCGTCCGGTACGCCGGCGCGAGGACGTGGACCGTGCGCCCGTCCGCGCGGGCGTCGTACCGCATCCGCGCGAGGAGCGCGACCGCCTCGTTCGGAGCGAGGGAGAGGCCGAGCAGCGCGTTCGCGCGGTCCAGGTCGAGGGCGTGGGCGCGCGGCGTGAGGTCCGGCGTGTCGCGCGCGCCGTCCGGGTAGACCGTCCGCACGGACTCGACGCGGCCGCCGCGGTCCGCGAGGGCGCATGCGAGGATGTTCAGCGCGCCGCTCACGGCATCCGCGTCCGTGCCCGTGACGTCGAGGAACAGGTTCCGGGTGTCGGGCGTGAGGGCCGTGAGGACGCCGTTGATCACGGGGGGGAAGCTGAGGACGTCTCCCCGGTCGTCCTGGATGATCGGGAAGCGCGGCTTGCCCGCGACGAGGTGCGCGTACTCGCGCCCCTTCTCGTGCCGGTCCAGCACGGCGAGGAGGTCCATCTCCTCCGCCACGCCCAGCGGCGTGAACCGGACCTCCTGGGGGAGAACGGCCCGGTACGTGAACGGAGGCCGGACCCGATCGAGGTCGTGAATGCCGATCGCGACCTTGCGCCGACGACGGCCGAGGGTGTGGTGGAGATTCTCCTGGAGGTCGATGAGCGACCGAAGGAGGCGATCGTCGAGCTCTACGCCGCGCACGACGCCGCCGACCGCGTGAGGCCGGACCTCCGCGACGCTGCCGTCGACGCGGAACTCGATCCCCGACGGCTCGACGGCATACGTCGGGAGGCCCGTCTCAAGGCCCAGGTACCCGCGCAGGCCGCGCGCGATCCCTTCGACGGAGTACATGTCCGGGCGGCTCGGGAAGACGTCGAACGTGAGGATGTCGCCCTGGACCCCCTCGGGTCCCGCCCCCATCATCGTGATCCGGTCGACGAACGCTTCGACGGCCAAGGGCTTCCCGACGAGGTCCGCGAGGTCCGCGTACGACACGTCGACGTTCGTCAAGGTGCGCGCGGATGGCCTCAACCCATAATGAAGATTTCAACGGCTAAACTGGGAGCGGGCCGTGTGCCCCTTCCCGGGGCAGGGACCCTTCCCGGAGAGCCTAGCGACGGGGCCGGTGGCTGGCGATGTCGGAGATCGCGTCGCCGATCCCTTCGCCCGGTTCGCGGTTCGCGAGAGCGTCCCGGACCTCCGATGGGATTTCGGACGCCGGGTCGCCGCGCGCATGCCGCGAGGCCGAGGCTTCGAGGGCGTACGAGCCCGCGACGACGGCGCCGCCGACGGCGAGCGCCATGATAGCGACGGCCGCGGCGAGAGCGAGCCCAACGGACACGGAGACCATGTTCCGCACCTGACGGGTTCGCCGTGCGCGTGAGGGACTACAACCCTTGTGGCGCGAGAATCATGCGTGATTCTCTTGGAGCGCAACGAGGCTCCGGACGTCGTGCCCCCGCCAGCCCGAGACGGAGCGCCGGCCGTGCGGTCGCCTATCGGGCGGCCGCGGCGGCCTTCGCAACGGCGGACACCGCCGCGCCGATGCCCCCGCCGGCGGCCCCGCCGAGCAGGGCCGACTGGACGGCGGTCACGACCGCGTGGCCCGGTGCCTGCGCCGGGACGCGCTGGAGCGCGACG
>JBQTHW010000292.1:0-7109 GCA_052389495.1 Methanobacteriota archaeon
GGGACGTCGAGTGAGGCCTCGGAAGGCAGGACCCATCGACGGACCACGTACCTCTAAGTGTAGGTATGCGCCGCCGCGACGAGCCCCTCAAGCCGCTCCCTCCGCCGTGCGAATTCGGCCTCGGCCCGCCGGTGGTAGGCGGCCATCCGCCGCAGGAGGTCCCGGCGGGCGGCCTCGTACCTCTAGGTAGAGGTATGCTGCGGAGGGTCAAGACTGCTCCGGGGGAGGGACGCGAACGTACTCACCACGGTTATATCACGCTACGGCGTTCCCACCGTCTCGGGAAAGGAGGTCGCCTTCGTGTCGTCTCTCAAGAAAGTCCTCGCCGTCTCGTGGACCGCCGTCGTGGTCGCCGCCTTCGTCCTTGGATCCGCGACGGTCCGGGCCGCGCCGCCCTCGCGCTCGTTCACGATCGCCGCCGTGGGGGACATCGCCTGCGCCCAAGATTCGGGGAACAACCTCCAGGTGTGCCAGTACGACGACGTCGCCGCCCTCGTCGCCTCGCTCGGCGTCGACCGGTTCCTCGTCCCCGGAGACGTGCAATATGAGTCGGGCGAGTACGAGAACTTCCTCCGTTTCTATGACCCCACGTTCGGGCCCCTCAAGCCGATCACCGCGCCGTCGCCGGGCAACCACGACTACGGCACCTCGGGTGCCGCGGGCTACTTCGCCTACTTCGAGGACGTCCTGGAGGCCTACGGCCCGACAGCCGGGTCGCCGCACGGATACTACTCCTTCGACCTCGGATCGTGGCACATCATCTCCCTGAACTCGCAGCGTTGCCGCGTCGGCTTTCCGGTACCGGTCGAGAGCAACTGCGGCCCCGGATCCGCGATGCACGAGTGGCTTAGGCAGGACCTGCGGAGGCATCCGAACAACCGGTTCCCGTGCACGATCGCGTACTGGCACCATCCCCTCTTCGATTGGGAGACGTACGAGAACGCGGACTGGTTCCCGACGTGGGACACGGGTCCGCAGAAGCCCCTGTGGGACCTGCTCTATGCGAACTCCGCCGACGTCGTCCTCGTCGGGCATGCGCACAACTACCAGCGGTGGGCCCCCCAGGATCCCGAGGGGAACGCGGACCCCGAGAAGGGGCTCACGCAGTTCGTCGTGGGGACGGGCGGCCGCTCGCTCACGTCGCTGGGCCATCCGCCCGTGCCGGCGAACCTCGTCGCGGCGCAGGACGACGCCTTCGGGGTGCTCAGGATGACGCTCGGCGACGGAACGTACGCGTTCGAGTTCCTCGCGGCCGGCGGCCAGCCGGCGTACGCGGACGCGGGCACGGGGGCCTGTCACTAACCCTCCGCCGACTCAGATCTCCTGGGGACCGCGGCCCTTCCTCTCGAACTGACGGGCGTACCGCTGCTTGAGACGCGCGTACGTGTCGGCGTCCCCGGGGCCCTTGTCGTCGCGGATGCGTGCGATCCGTGCGAACCGGAGCGCGAAGCCGCTCGGGTAGTGAGGGCTCTTCTGGATCTCGTTGTACGCGACCTCGACGACGATCTCGGGTCGCACGTGGAATCCCCAGCGCTCCTCGGAGGTCGCGAGCCCCCGCAGCCGCTCCGTCATCGTTTCGAACTCCGCGTCCGTGAGGCCCTTGAACGTCTTGCCGATCATCTGGAATCGACCCGTCGCCTCGTCTCGGACCGCGAGCCAGTAGTTCGACAGCCAGCCTTCCCGCCGGCCGCTCCCCCACTCCGCCGCGACGATCGCGACGTCGAGGTGGTCCGCGAGTTTGATCTTGTACCACTTCTTCCCACGCTTCCCCACGGAGTACGTCGAGTCGAGCGCCTTCGCCATGAGTCCCTCGTGGCCGGCATCCAGGGCCTCCCTCAGGAAGGCGTCGATCTCCGGCGTCGACCGGACGACCTTCCGCGGCGTCAGGACGTCGCGCGGCACGAGGCCTTCGAGCGTCGACCAACGCTCGCGGTAGGGGTCGTTGACGAGCGTGCGGTCCTCGAGGTGCAGGACGTCGAACAGGTACAGCTTCAAGGGGATCTCCTCGCGCGACGCGTCGACGTCGTGCACGCGTCGGAAGCGGCGCATGAGGTCCTGGAAGGGCAGCGGCCTCCCGCTCCGGTCGACCGCGACGACCTCCCCCTCCAAGAGGAACCGGGTGGCGGGGAGGGACCTCGCGAACTCCGCGATCTCCGGGAGGCTCTCCGTGACGTCGCTCAGCCGACGGCTGAAGACGCGCACGTCGCGTCCGTCGCGGTGGATCTGGATCCGCGCACCGTCGAGCTTGAACTCGACCGCCGTCGTCCCGCCGTGCTCCTCCAGGACCGCGTCGAGGTCTTCCCCGATCTCCGCGAGCATCGGCTTCACGGGAGACAGGAGTCGCAGGCCGCGCGAGGCGAGGCCCGAGGCGCCCTCCGACAGGGCGATCTCCGCGACCGTGCCGAGGTCCCCGAGGAACATGTGCGCATTCCGGACGCGCACGAGGTCCACCCCGGCGGCGTCCGCGATCGCCTCGAGCATCACGCCCTCGTTCACGCCGATCCGCATCTCGCCGAAGATGGCCCGTACCAGGACGTCCCGCGCCTCGGGGGACGCACGGCCCAGGAGGGCCTCCACGATCCGCCGGCGCACCTTCATCGAGTCGGGCCCGCGCGCCTCCGCGACCTCCGCGAACGCCCGCGACACGTCGAGGATCGAGAGGGTCTCCGTCCCGAGGCTCGTCTGCCTCGTGCCCTCGAGGGCCGTCCTGAGCGTCGCCCAGCCGACGTTCAAGGCGCGAGGGTCGACCTCCGCGAAGATCCGGCCGACCACGAGGTGGACCGCCGGCGCGATCTCGTCCTTCCGCAGGGACCGAAGGAACGAGGCGAGCAGCGCGCGTTTCTCGAGCCGCTTCGCCGTCGCCTCGAGGCGGCCCGCGACGTCCGTCAGGGCCGCGAAGGCGGTCTCCTCCGGCGGGTCGAGGGTCACGGCAACTTCGGACCATCGGGGGCGGCGGGTTTCAACGTTTCGCCGTTCCGCGTGGCGGGTGCCCGCACGTCCGCAGGGGTTCGGGGTTCGAACAGGTACAGCGCGAGGAGCGCCGGCACCATGATCGCCGCACCGATCGCCTGGGCCGCGGTGATCCCGTATTGAGGGAACACCGCCAGGGCGATGAGGAGACCCCAGACCGGGGACGTCGAAAGGACGGCGCCGGTGCGCATCGCCCCGATCGTCCGGAACGCGTGGTAGAAGAGCAGGGAGAAGATGCCGATCATTCCGAACGCGATGACGACGACGATCGGGATCCGGTCGACCGGGATCGCGAAGGACACGCCCCGCGCGAGCATGAGCGGCGCGAGGAGGGGCGTGCCGAGCAGGAGCTGGACCGCGATGAGCGTACGGATCGGGACGCGCCGGCTGAGCGCCGTGACGATGTTGTTGTTGCTCGCCCAGCACGCCGCGGATCCGATCAGCAGGAGGTTCCCGAGGAGGAACTCGGACCGGCCGACGTCCGCGACGTTGAAGTCCGTCGCGACGACGAACGCGCCGAACGCGATCGCCGCGAGGGCGACGTAGCCGCGGCGCGCGAGACGCTCGTGGAGAAACAGGAACGCGAACAGGATCGTGAAGAGGGCCTCCGTGTTCTGGAGGAGCACCCCGCTCGCGGGCGTCGTCTGGGAGATCCCCGTGAAGTACAGCACGGGCCCCAGGGCGGAGCCCGTGACGACGAGGAAGGCAACGAGGCGAAGGTCGCTCCGTCGGAAGCGCGACGGGCGCAGGAACGGGAGGAACAGGAACCCCGGGATGATCTGCGTGTAGAACGACGCCGCGAGCGGGTCGAGGAACTCCGTGAGGACGGTCCCGACGGTGGCCCACGCACCGAACAGGACGGACGCCGCGACGATCGCGAGGTAGCCGGAGAGACGGGTGCCCAGGAAGGCCGCCACGCCGCGCCGGAACGACGCGCTCGATATAGAGATGCGCTCGCGCGAACCGCGCCGACAGACTTAAGTCGGCAGGGAAGGTTCCATCGATTCGACGAGGCCGGAGGGGGCCACCGGACGTGACGGACCTTCTGCGGGTCATCCGCGACGACGGGTCCACGGAGCCCTCTCTCGACCCTCGCCTCTCCGAGGCGGACGCGGTCCGGATGTACCGCGCGATGATGCTCGAGCGCATCCTCGACACGCGGATGCTCGCGCTCCAGCGCCAGGGGCGGATCGGCTTCTACGGTCCTTCGATGGGGCAGGAGGCGGCGATCGTCGGCGCCGCGATCGCGACGCACCCCGAGGACTGGGTCGTCCCGCAGTACCGCGAGCCGGCCGCGGCGCTCGTCCGGGGGATGCCCCTGACGGACCTCGTGTGCCAGCTCATCGGGAACGCGGCCGACGTCGTGAAGGGGCGGCAGATGCCCTGCCACTACGTCTTCCGCGGAGGGAACTACCTGTCGATCTCCTCGCCGGTCGGCACGCAGATCCCGCATGCGACGGGGATCGCGTGGGGCATGCGGATCCGCAAGGAACGGGCCGCGGTCCTCGTGTACTTCGGGGACGGCGCGACG
Organism: Methanobacteriota archaeon; assembly: GCA_052389495.1. GTDB lineage: Archaea > Thermoplasmatota > Thermoplasmata > RBG-16-68-12 > RBG-16-68-12 > RBG-16-68-12. The sequence goes on from JBQTHW010000292.1 coordinate 4,502, forward strand.
AGCACGTCGGACTTTCACACGGGGCTGAACTTCGCGGGGGTGTACCGCGTGCCCTGCGTGTTCCTGTGCAACAACAACCAGTGGGCGATCTCCCTCCACGTGTCGCGGCAGACCGCGTCGGAGACGCTCGCGCAGAAAGCCCGCGCGTACGGCTTCGACGGCGTCCGCGTCGACGGCATGGACGCGCTCGCCGTGTACCGCACGACGCGTGACGCCCTCGTGAAGGCGCGCGACGGCGGCGGCCCGACCCTCGTCGAGGCGCTCACGTACCGCTTCGGCCCGCACTCGTCGAGCGACGACCCGTCGAGGTATCGCGACGAGCGCGAGGCGGCCCGGTGGCAGGAGAGGGACCCGCTCGTCGTGTTCCGCCGCTACCTCGAGCGCGCGTTCCGATGGAGCGACGGCCGGGAGGCGGCCCTCGAGAAGGAGATCGGCGACGAGATCACGCGGGCCGTTGCGGAGGCCGAGCGGGCGCCGCCGCCCGCCCTCGACACGCTCACGACGGACGTCTACGCGGAGACGCCGTGGAACCTCCGGGAGCAGCTCGCCGAGGCGCAGGCGTTCCCGCGGAGGTGATGTCGTGGCGAAGAAGTCCTCACCGGCAGCCGCCCCGCCGCCCGCGGGCGCCGCCGCCGTGCGCAGGGCGCACGAGCTGTTCAAGCAGGGCCAGACCCGGGAGGCCCTCGCCCTGCTGAGGCCGCTCCTCCAGAGGAAGGGGGACGTCGACGCGGACGCGGCCGCGCTCGCGGCGGCGTGCCTCGGGATGGAGGGGAAGTACGAGGAGGCCGCGCGGGTCGACCGCCTCCTGTGCGACGCGCAGCCGGCCAACCCGCAGGGGTGGAACAGCCTCGGGTTCGACCTGCTGAACGCGGGCGACCTCGCCGGCGCCCTCGAAGCGTACGCGCGCGCGATCGAGCTCGAACCGAAGCGGGCAAGCGCCCACTACAACGTCGCACGGATCTGCGCGCGGATGGGCGACCGGCCGCGGGCGATCGAGCACCTCCTCCGGGCCGTCGAGCTGCAGCCCGACATGGTCGACCGCCTCGACGAGGACCCCGACCTGCGCCCCTTCAAGGACAGCCCCGAGCTCGTCGACCGCCTTCCGGGCCGCGCGAACTCCGACGACCCCTACGCGTCCTGGTACGTGACGGAGTCGTGAGGGCCTTGGCGCAGATGACGATGGTCCAGGCAATCAACAGCGCGCTCCGCGAGGAGATGCGCCGCGACGACCGCGTCGTCGTCCTGGGGGAGGACGTCGGGGCGAACGGCGGCGTGTTCCGGTGCACGGAGGGGCTCGTCAAGGAGTTCCCGGACCGCGTGTTCGACACGCCGCTCTCGGAGGCCGGCATCATCGGCACGGCGATCGGCATGGCGCTGTACGGCCTGCGGCCCGTCCCCGAGATCCAGTTCTTGGACTTCATCTACCCGGGCTTCGACCAGATCGTCTCGGAGGCGGCGAAGCTCCGGTACCGCTCGGGCGGGCAGTACAGCGTCCCGATGACGATCCGCACGCCCTTTGGGGGCGGGATCCGCGGCGGACACTACCACAGCCAGTCGAGCGAGGCGTACTTCTGCCACACGCCGGGGTTGAAGGTCGTCGTCCCGTCCACGCCGACGGAGGCGAAGGGGCTCCTGACCGCGGCGATCCGCGATCCGGACCCCGTCCTGTTCCTGGAGCCGAAGAAGCTGTACCGCGCGTTCCGCGAGGACGTGCCGGAGGGCGAGCTGGTCGTGCCCCTCAGCCAGGCGCGCGTGCGCCGGGAGGGGAAGGACGTGTCCCTCCTCGCGTACGGGTACATGGTCAGCGTCTGCCTCGAGGCGGCGGACCGCGCGGCGCGGAAGGGCGTGGAGGCGGAGGTCGTCGACCTCCGAACGCTCGTCCCGCTCGACGTCGAGGCCGTCTTGGCGAGCGTCCGGAAGACGGGCCGCGCGGTCGTCGTGTACGAGGCGCCCCGGACGGGCGGGTACGGCGCGGAGGTCAGCGCGATCATCGCGGAGCGTGCGATCGAATACCTCCACGGGCCGATCGTCCGCGTGACGGGTTTCGACACCCCGTTCCCGTACGCCCTCGAGGACGTGTACATGCCGAACCCCGACCGCGTCCTCGGTGCGATCGACCGCGTGATGGCGTTCTGACGCTCACGCCTGCGCGGGAGCCATCCGCGGCCGGAACGCGCCGCGTACCGTGAGCAGGTACACGAAGATCACGGCGACGATCGTCACGGAGATCAGGGACGTAAGCTCGAGGGGCTCCTGATCCGCCGCGGTCAAGTAGAGCCCATACACGGACCAGATCAGCGTGCCGAAGGATACGATGAAGGCGAGCCACCACGCCCAGGGGCGCATCGCGAGGAGACCTCCGCCCGCGGCGAACAGCGGGATCGAAAGGACGAAGAACAGGAGCCCCCACAGGAAGAGGGTGAGGCCCGGGATCGGCGATCCGGGGAGGAGGCTCGCGAAGGAAAGGAACATCCCGGCGAGGCCTGCGACCGCCAGCTCGACCGCCGCGAGGAGCACCAGTCCACCGAGGATCGCAACGCCGAGAGGCCGTCGTCCGCGCGCCCGTTCCATCGTCACCACCGGGAAAGGAGGAGAGGGTCGTGAATGA
>JBQTHW010000293.1:0-7327 GCA_052389495.1 Methanobacteriota archaeon
GGTTCTTGTATCGCGACACCTCACGGATCGCCATGGCGTCGATGAAGGCGCACCTCAGGCGGGTCGGGCCGATGAAGTTCCAAGCGCAGGCGGAGGGCGCACCCGCGATCCTCCTCCACTCACCGCCGATGGGCGAGCCGAAGGACGCCCCGTCGCCGGTCCAGGCCGTCCTCCTCGCGGCGATGGGCTGCACCGCTGCGGACGTCGAGTCGATCCTCACGAAGGAACGGCAGGATGTGCGCTCGATCGAGATCGAGGCGGAGGCGGAACGGTCGGAGGAGCCTCCGAAGGTCTTCACGAGCATCCGCCTCCACTACGTCGTCCGCGGGGCGGGCGTGAAACGGGCGATCGACCTGTCGACGGAGACGTACTGCTCCGTCGGCGCGATGCTGCGCCGCGGCGGCGTCGCATGGTCCACGAGCTACGAAATCCGGCCTCCGGACTGAGACGTTCTCAGGACGGGATTTGGCGACGTGCATCTTTAAGTAGGCTACCCAGGATTCGACGGCGCCCATGGACGGCATCCAGATCTACGAGCTCAAGCGGATGGACCTCCGTGGCGCCACGGTGATCGACGGTTTCCCGAGCGTCGGGCTCGTGTCGTCGATCGTCGCGAACTACCTGATCAACGCGCTCGGCCTCACGCAGATCGGGATCATGGACTCGACGTACTTCCCGACCGTCGCGCTCGTGCGCGACGGCCAGCCGATGAACCCCGTGCGGATCTACGCCGGATCGAAGGTCGAGGGCCGCGACCAGGTCGTCGTCTTCATCTCCGAGTTCCAGCCGCCGCCGAACCTGATCAAGGCGATCGCCTCGACGGTGCTCGACTGGGCCCAGGACGCACGGTGCAACCTCCTCGTGTGCCCGGAGGGACTCATCGTCGATTCCGAAGGGATGGAGGACGAGGACCGTCAGGTCGAGGTGTACGGGATCGGCTCGACGGACAAGGCGATGGACATGCTCCGCACGCACAGCGTGACGATCTTCGAGGAGGGCGTGATCACGGGCGTCGCCGGCGTCCTCTTGAACGAGGGGCGAAAGCGGGACTTCGATGTGATCACGCTGCTCAGCGAGGCCCACCCCGACTACCCGGACGCCCGTGCGGCCGCCCGCGTGATCGAGACGATTGACAAGCTCCTGCTGCACACGGAGCTCGACGCGCGACCGCTATACGAGGAGGCCGAGCGGATCGAGATGCAGCTCAAGTCGATCCACCAGCAGACGGAGGCCGCGAAGAAGCCGAGTGGCCCCGTCCGGCCCAGCATGTACGGCTAATTCCGAGGATCGGAAACGCGGACAAGCCATCGGCCCGCCCGACCTTCTACGGAAATCCCCCGGTCGAGGAACTGAGGCAGGAGCCAGGCCATCGTGCGGAGATGATGGGACGCCTCCCGGACGTAGAACTCGCTCGGCTCGGGGACTTGCGCCAGGTACACGAGGAGTTGGTCCGCAGCGTGCACGTCGAGCGTGGCTCCGGAGTCGAGTTCCGCGGCCAACGATGTCGCCGCCTCCTCCCCAACACGCTCCGACGACTTGCCTCGTTCCGCCAAGGAACTAGATCCGATGACGGTGTTCTCCGTCTCCGCCCACACGACGAGGGCACCCCCCTGTCCGACCGCTCCAGCGCCCGCGTAGACCCGCTCCTCGATCTTGAGCTCGCCGCGACCGTGGAGTCGACGCATCGCGGCGTGCCTCATCCGCTTCGAAATGTCCGGGGACAGGTTGGATACGTGAGCAACGCCCCGGATCGCAGTTACCCGACCCTGGTCCGGAACTCTGAAGGGTGACCGGGAAGTCGCTGGCCGCGCGAGGACCTCGACGGCCCCGCCACCGCGCGGGTAGTATCCGCGGCGGACCAGCAGGAGGTCTGCCTGGCCGCCGCATCGTCGCAGAAGGGGCAGGAAGACCTTCGCGAAGTAATCCACGGGTGGGGACCACTTCACGTCCGTTCCGCCGATGATCCGCAGGTGGGTGGACCCGGGGGCTTGGAGGACGACGGGCAGGCACGCCTGGAGGACGAGGGTCGCGCTTCCCGCGGTGCCGACGTCGTACGTGTGACGTCCCGCACCGATGGTCCCGGGCCGAAAGACGATCTCCTTCGAGCCCACCTCGATACCTTCGACCGCCGCGGAGCAGAGATCCGCAACGGCTCGAATCGCGGTCACGTGCTGCGCCGCAAGGCCCGGGTTCGGACGGCCGGAGCGGATGTCCACGACCCGGCAGGACTGACCCGTGAGGGCGGATAGGGCGACCGCCGTCCGGAGAATCTGTCCGCCGCCCTCCCCGTGAGCCCCGTCAACGGTGATCACGCCTCCCGGCGCCTCCTCAGCCACTTCTCGAACTCCACTGCGACGAATACGGTGCTCCCGACCAGGGTCGCAAGAAGGAGCTGTTCCGCGGGAAGAGCAACCGTCCGGAACGCCGCTTGGAAGAGGGGCAGGTAGATGACCATGAGCTGCAACCCGAGCGTGAGGAGGACGGCGACGACCAGATGGCGGTTCCGGAAGAAACCCTCCGTGAACACGGACTTCCGATCGACGCGAATCGCAAGGACGTGGAAGACTTGGAACACCGTGAGGACGTAGAAGGCGAGGGTCCGCGCCTCACGGTGCTCCGCATCCGAGACGGTGTTCCCAAGGGACCAGACGAAGAGACCGAGGGAGCCGACCATCATCAGGACCCCTACCCATAGGATGTGGAGAGAGATGCCGCCGCTCAGAATCCCGGCCTTCGGGTCCCGCGGTTTCCGGTCCATGAGCCCTCGCTCCTTCGGCTCCACGGTGAGGGCGAGTGCTGGGAAGCCGTCCGTGATCAGATTGATCCACAGGATCTGCAACGGGAGGAGAGGCAGGGGGAGGAAGAGAATGGAAGCGGCGAGGATTGTCAGGACCTCGCCCGAGTTCGTGCTCAGCATGTAGCGGACGAACTTGCGGAGGTTGTCGTAGATCCCCCGGCCCTCCTCCACCGCAGCGACGATGGACGCGAAGTTGTCATCCGTCAGGACAATGTCCGCGCTCTCCTTCGCGACGTCCGTCCCCGTAATTCCCATCGCGACTCCGAGGTCGGACCGCTTCAGCGCCGGCGCGTCGTTCACGCCGTCCCCGGTCATCGCGACGACGTGGCCCTTCCTCCGCCACGCGTCCACGATGCGCATCTTGTGCTCCGGCGACACGCGCGCGTACACCTTCACCTGTTCGACATCCCGGACGAACTCGTCCTCGGGAATCTTCTCGAGATCCTCCCCCGTGAGGGCCCTCTCCCCGCCGGAGAGGATCCCCATCTCTCGCGCGACGGCCATCGCGGTGAGCTTGTGGTCCCCCGTAATCATGACGACCTTGATCCCCGCGCGCTTGCACTCCCCGATCGCCTCCATGGCGTCGAGGCGGGGCGCGTCCATCATTCCCACGAGCCCGAGGAACGTGAGGCCGGCCTCGAGGCCCGCCTCGGTGATCGGCGGTATCTCCGCGGGGAAGGAGCGGCTCGCAAGGCCCAGGACGCGTAAGGCGCGTGTGGCCATCTCCTGGTTCCGGAAGAGGTACTGCTTGCGGTCGTAGTCCGTGAAGGGCCTCCGCTCCCCATCCACGAGATGATGGGTGCACGCGGCGAGGACCCGCTCCGGCGCGCCCTTCACGTAGAGAATCTTTGCCCTGACCTCCGCGAGCGTGAGGTGTCGGCGGTCCTCGGCCACAGCGAGGATCTCCCGCAGGGCCTCCGCGGAAACGGGCGCGTGGAGGGTAGACATCGTTTTCCGCTCGGACGTGAACGCGATTTCCGCCACGCGGGGCTGCTCGGACCGCAGAACGTCCGCGTCCAGGCCCGCGCGCCTGCCCGCGACGACGAGGGCGCCCTCCGTGGGGTCGCCCTCCACGGTCCACCGCTCTCCCTGCCGCTTCATGGACGCGTCGTTGCACAGGATTCCGCACACGAGCGTCTCCCGGAGCTCGGTGTGCGCGGCGAGGCTCACGGGCGCCCCATCCCAGCGAATCTCCCCTGCGGGATCGAACCCTTCTCCGCGGACCTCGTACGCGCGGCCGCCGGCGAGGATGGCCCGCACGTTCATCTCTCCCTTCGTGAGCGTGCCCGTCTTGTCCGAGCAGATCACCGTGGCGGCCCCAAGGGCCTCAACGGCGGGGAGCTTGCGAATGAGCGCGTGGCGCTTGACCATCCGCTGGAGACCCAGGGCCAGGCTAATCGTGACCACGGCGGGCAGACCCTCGGGGATGGCGGCAACGGCGAGACCCACCGCGGTGAGAAAGAGGAGCTCAGTCTTCGATGGGTCTTGGAGGTACCCGATCGCGAAGATGAACCCCGCCACCGCGAGGACGACGACGCCAAGCTGCTTCCCCAGCCGGTCGAGCTGGCGCTGGAGCGGTGTCTCCTCCTTCGTCTCCTGCTGCACGAGGCCCGCGATCTTCCCGAGCTCCGTGCGCATCCCCGTTTCCACGACGACTGCCTTCCCTCGGCCTCCGTCCACGCTTGTGCCCATGAACACCGTGTTCTTGCGGTCCCCGAGGAACACCTGCCCGGGGAGCGCCGCGACGATCTTGCCTACGGGCGTGGACTCCCCCGTGAGCGACGCTTCGTTCGTGCGGAGGCTGGCCACCTCCAAGAGCCGGGCGTCCGCAGGCACGCGGTCTCCCGCGGCGAGCAGGACCACGTCGCCCGGGACGATTTCCCGCGTCGGGACGGCGACGACGTCCTCCTCGCGCAGGACATGCGCCTTCGGGGCGGCGAGGGCCTTCAGGGCCTGGAGGGACTTCTCCGCCCGGTACTCCTGCACGAAACCTAGGGTCGCGTTGAGGATGACGATGATCACGATGAGGGCCGCGTCGTACAGCTCCGCGGCTTCGCCCTTCGACAGGCCGAGGGCGGCGGAGATCACCGCCGCGGCGATGAGCACGAGGACGAGGACGTCCGTGAACTGCTCGAGGAAAATCCGGATTGGACTGACCTTCTTCATCTGGAGGAGCTCGTTCGGGCCGTGGCGGGCGAGTCGCGCCACGGCCTCCAAGTTCGACAGGCCGACAGGCGATGCCTCGAGTCGCTTGAAGACCGCCTCGGGGGACAGGTTGTACCAGTCGCCCGCCATCGCGCGTCGAAATCGGGCATGCGTAATAAAGGCATCCGAGGAACGCCGGGCAGGCCGGTGCGCGAACGTGCGACGGGCAAATCCTCAGTTACCTTTTTCTAGGACCGCCCGCGATACGAGGCGCGGGATGGGACATCTGATTCTCTCGTGGCGAAGGCGAGCGGTCACGCTCGCGTCCCCGGAGACCCCCGACCGGACGGCCCCCGATGGCTGACGCGGCGTCGATCATGCTCGAGGTCGGCGTCATCGCGACGGCCGGCTTCCTCGGAGCGATGCTCGCGTCGCGCGCGAGGGTTTCCGTGATCATTGGCTACATCATCGCAGGGATCCTCGTTGGACCTCACATCCGTGTGGACCTGTTTGGGGTCACGTACGGGGGGATCCTGCGGGAGAGCGCGTTCATCCAGAGCATCTCCCAGATGGGGCTCGTGCTTCTCCTGTTCTTCGTCGGGCTCGAGTTCAGCATCACGAAGCTCCGGAAGACGAAGGAGGCGGCGGCGATCCTTGCGGTGACGAACCTCGCGGTGAACATGTTCGCGGGCTTTGTGATCGGCGCGTGGCTCGGGTGGCCCCTCATCGACACGATCTTCCTTGCAGGCGTCATCAGCATGTCGAGCTCCGCGATTGTCGCGAAGTCCCTCATCGACCTCAAGCGGATCGGCAATTCGGAGACGGAATTCCTGTTAGGCATGGTGATCCTCGAATCGTTCCTCGCGATGTTCCTCCTGACGATCGTGAACGGCGTAATCCCGAGCACGGGCGCGTCACCCACGAGTGTCGAGTCCCTCTTCCTCGGGCTCGGCATCTTCCTCGCGCTGTTCGCGTTCCTCGCGGCCGTCGTCGTCCCGGCCACCGCCCGGTTGTTCGAGCGAATCAAGAGCGAGGAGCTGTTCGTCCTCTTCGCCATCGGCGTCGTCTTCCTCGCTGCGGCTCTCGCGGAGGCGTTCCGCATCCCGCCGCTCATCGGGGCCTTCTTCATGGGCATGGTGTTCGCGGACACGAAGCTCGCGGCACGCATGAAGGTGCGGATGGTCGGCCTGAGGGACGCCTTCGTCGCGATGTTCTTCCTGAGTTTCGGGATGCTCATCGACCCGGCGTCCCTGCCCGCCGTCCTCCCGATGCTCCTCCTCGCGGCGCCGCTGATCGTCCTGAACGACCTCTTCCTGACCGCGAGCCTCGCGTACTTCATTGGCTTCGGGGCGCGGGCGTCGACGGCGATCGGCACGAGCCTCGTCGCGCGGAACGAGGAGGCGATCCTCTACGCGTCCGTCGGAACGCGGGCGATCCGCGCGAACGACGACCTCGCGAACGACTATGCGGGCACGTACCTCACGCCCTTCGCGGGGATCCTGTGCATCACGATGAGCAGCCTCGCGCCGATCCTCATGGCCCGGTCCGAGGGCATCGCGGGCTTCTTCGCGCGACACCTGCCGAAGTCCATCACCTTCGGGGCCGAACTCGTGAAGCGGACCCTCAAGACCGTCGTGATGCCGAACTTCCTGCCCCTCTACCATCGGAAGCGGCTGTTCCAGGTCGCCCTGATCGTGTATTGCGCATGGATCATCGACCTCCTCCTGACGACGGGCGCGGCCCACGTCGCCCTGTCCGTCTTCGCCCCGGTCCTCGTGTACGGAGTCTGGGCCGCCGCCCGACGCGCCTTCCGCGACCCCGTGCGCCACACAAACTATGGGATGGAGAGCGGCCCCTTCGCGAAGTCGGCGATCGAGGCGTTCGTCCTCCGCGTCGTCGTCGGCGCGCTCGTGATGATCGCCCTCGTAGCGATCGTCTGGCAGTACGCATGGTCCGCGACCCTCGCGATCCTGTACGCGTACTTCCTCGTGATCGTGTACAGCATGAAGGTCGTGTACCGCCGCCTCGGCTTGGGCGGCGGCCGGAGACACGCGCAGGTCCGGTTCGTCAAGGCCCCGAGGCCGTTCCGCCCAACGTGGGCGACGAACGGCGGTCACCGGCGGTAGTCACACGATCGGGTACGCGAGGTCGAGGACCCACGTCTCGTCGCCGATCGTCGTCTCGGGCCCGTGGCCTGGGAACACGCGCGTCTCGGGGGGCAGCTTCGCGAGTCGCCGGAGGCTGCTCACCATGCGGGCCGGGCTCCCGCCCGCGACGTCCGTCCGCCCGCTCGTGCCGCGGAACAGCGTGTCGCCCGAGAACAGGACGCCCTCCGACGCACTGTAGAACGAGGCGCTGCCCTCCGTGTGGCCCGGCGTGTGGAAG
>JBQTHW010000294.1:0-29324 GCA_052389495.1 Methanobacteriota archaeon
CGCGTCGCGGCGTCCGCCGCGGCCTGCCGCTGCGCCCGCAGCTGCGTGCGCTCCTTGAGCGACTCGAGCTCCTCCCGGAGCGCCTCGAGGTCCGCGACCTCCCGCTCGAGGGCCTTCCGCTCCTCCTCGAGCTTCGCGACGGCCTCGCCCTGGGCCCTCAGCTGCGCCTCCCGCTCGTTCGCCTTCCCGAGGCGCGCGGTGCGGTCCTCGAGGGCGGACCTCGCCCGCACCCACGCGTCGTGCTGCACCCGCAGGTCCTCCAGGGCCGCGTCGTCCGCGCGCGCCGCTGCCTCGAGTCCGGCGACTTGCTTCCGCCGGCGCTCGACCTCCGCCCGCACGGCGCCGAGGGTGTCCCGGCGTTCCGGCAGCCTCTGGAGGGCCTCGCCCCGCGCCGCGATCTCCGCCTCCCTCGCGGCGAGGCTCTTCTGCCCTGTCGCCTGCTGTTCCTTCGCCCGGTCCAGCGCACGCTCGAACACCTCGAGGCGGAACAGCTTCTGGAACACCCCGAGCCGGTCTGCCCCGCGTGCGGAGCCGAGCTCCTTCATCTCCTCCTGCCGGACGAACGTCGAGTTCCGGAACCCGACGTAGTCGAGCCCGACGACGTCGCGGATCGTGAGCTCCTTGTCGTGGATCGTCCCCTGCACGGGCTCGCCGTCCCGCGACACCTCGACGTAGGACTCCTTCTTCGTCGAGAAGCCGCGCTTCACCTCCCAGCGGCCCTCGCCCTGGCGGAACGCCACGCGGACGTACCCGCCCGGCCGGCAGACGTCCGAGATCTTCACGCTCTGGATGTCCGTCCGCGTCGTCGCGCCGTACAGCGCGAACGTGACGGCGTCGAGGATCGACGACTTGCCCGAGCCCGTGCGGCCCGTGATCACCGTGAACTTCTCGGGGAAGCGCATGGGCGGGTCCGTCCGCTCGACGTAGCGCATGAACCCGCGCATCTCGATCTCCTCGAGCACGAAGCCCTCCGCGCCCGTCGGCTCCTCGCCCGCGAGCGCGACCGCCTCGGCCGGCGCCGCGGCCTTCATGCGAGGGCCTCCCGCAGGACCCGGTGCGCCTCCGCCTTGATCGCCTCCCGGCGAGGGTGCTTCGCAAACTCCTTGTCCACGTAGTCCGCCAGGAGTACAGCGGGGTCCATCGTGAACGCGTCCGTGACGATCCTCGCACGCTCCGTCGAGAGGAACTTGAGCTCGTAGTGGAACGCGTCCCGGAGCCGCTCGCCGAGGCGCCTCTCGTCGACCTGGCCCCGGAGGTCGTCCGGCAGGCGCACGTCGATGCGCACGAGGTGCCCCGCGAGGTCCACGGGGAGCGCCTCGACGATCTTCGCCGTCACGTCGTCGCCCGGGACCGCGGTCACGTCGACCCTCGTCATCGGGCGGGCGGGCAGCTCCTCGAAGGACCACGTCCCGTCCGCGCGCACGACGACGAACCCCTTCGGATCGAGCCGCTCGCCCCAGTCGATCCGCTCCGGGGCGCCCGTGTAGACGACCTTGCCGAACAGGGACTGGTGCAGATGGATGTGCCCGAACACGGCGAGGTCGATCGACGGCGGCAGCATGTCCCGCGTGAACGTGAAGTCGTGCGGGACGATCTCGGGGACCGTCGTGGACGCGTAGCGGGCCCCCTGGAACTCGAAATGGCCCAGGAGGAACCGCCGGTCCGCGCCCTTCAGGTCCTCCGCCCGGTTCCGGATCCACTCCTTCCACGTCCTCCGGGCGACCTCGTACGCGTCCTCGCGAGGCACGTCGGCCCCGAGCGTCTCGCGGATCTGCTCGACGACCTGCTCGGGGTGCATGTACGGGATCACGACGAACCCCAGCGTGCGTCCGTCGACCACGCGCGTCTCCATCTTCGGCTCGCGGAACACGCGCACGTGGGCGTACCCGCGGAAGTCGTCGAGGGACGTCGAGCGCGCCTCCCGCCGGGGCTGGTCGTGGTTCCCGGCGACGATCCACACGTCGATCCCGGCCTCGCCGAGCGGCTCGACGACGTCCCGGCGAACGAGCTCGCGGAAGATCGGCGCGACGTGCGTCCGGTCGAACAGGTCCCCGAGGACGCAGAATAGGGAGGCGCGGTGCTCGATCGCCCACGCGGCGACCCGGGCGAAGTTCCGGTGGATGTCCATCGCCCTCTCCGAGATCCCCGTCTCCGGGTCGATGCGGAAGTCGAAGGCGAGCCCGGAATGGACGTCCCCCACGCAGACGATCTCGTGCATCCTGGCGCTCGCAAGGGTGACTTTCTACTTATAATATCTATGGGATGGTCGGCGAAACTATCCGACGGACCGTCGCGACGTGTCCGCCGGGCCGCCCGACGGCGCTAGGGGATGCGCTCCCCGCGCCGCGCGGGGAACGGCGCATCGGGCCGGATCGGTCGGCGTCGCGCAAAGCGGGAGGCGGCGAGCGCCTCGAGCTCGGGGGACTTCCGGTCCTTCGCGACGAACTCCGCGAGGAGGCGGCCGATCTCGGGCGAGAGCTTGAACCCATGGCCGCTGAAGCCCGCGGCGACGAACAGACCCCGTGGGCCGACGGCGTCCACGATCGGGTACTCGTCCGGGGTCACGTCGTACACGCCCGCCCAGCCCCCGCGAGGCTGGGCCCGCGCCATCGAGGGGAACCGCGCCGCGAGCCGACGTCGGAGGTCCCGCACGGTCGGCCCGGGGACGGAGTCGTCCGCGAGCTCGTGACGCCGCAGGACCCGCTCCCTCCTCGCCATGTAGCCCACGAGCGTGTCCGAATCCCCGTCGGGCCGGGAGTACGTGCGGTGGTAGAAGTCGAAGTGGATCCGCGGCGCCATCCCGAAGTCCCTCGGCCGACGGAGGATCGCCACCTCCCCGTGCACGAACCGGATCGGGAGTCGGACCCCGGCCGTGCGCGCGAACGCGGGGGTCCAGGTGCCTGCGGCGAGGACGACCCGCTCGGAGGCGATCGCCGCACCGCCACGGAGCCGGACGCCCGCGACGCGGCCGTCCCTGCGAGTCAGGCCACGGACGCGGACGCCCTCGAGGACCGTCGCGCCGTCCCGCCTCGCCGCGGAGGCGAACCCGTCCGCCGTCGCGATGGGGTCCGCGTAGCCGGCGTCGGGGTCGTGGACGACCGCCGCGTAGTCCGCCGCGTCGAGGGCGGGCTCCAAGGCCTTCGCCTCCGTGGCATCGAGTCGCCCGACCCGCACGCCCTCGGACCTCAGAAGGTCGAACAGCGCGTCGAAGGCCGCGACGTCCTTCGTCCGCGCTCCGGACAGGAAGCCCGTCGTCCTGAAGACCTTCGAGGATCCCGTCTCCTTCTCGAACGCCTCGAAGAACGCGAGGCTGCGCCGGGCGAGACGCACGCCAAGGCGGGTCTCGTAGTGCTGCCGGACGATCGCGCCGCTGTGCCCGGTCGCCCCCGCGGCGATGTGCCGTTCCTCGACGAGGACGACGTCCAGGCCGTGGCGGACGAGATGGAACGCGGCGCTCGTCCCCATGCAGCCCCCGCCGATGACGACCGCGTCCGCGCGGGCCGGCACCTCGTGGGAGGCCATGGTCCCGGGGAGCTTGTGCGGGGATATCGAGATTTCTCCTGCATCCAGGTGTGGACGAAAAACGCGTGAGGGATCCCCTGAATACGCAGTCAGCCGGATTCGGGCCACGTCGCCCGGAGGGAGAATCCGACGTCGTCGTCCTCCCGCTCGACGACATGCCCACCCGCTGCTCCGCCACCTCGAGCCCGTAGACACGATCGCCGACCCGGAGGACGAGGGGCACGTGTTCGTCTGCCCCCGGGAGTTCATCCGTGCGGAGGGATCCCTCCCCGCGCCGGAGGGCGCGCATAGCATCGCCTGCGCGATCGACCGAGCGAGCGATCGAATGCCGGGGTCCGGCGAGGCCAAGACGATCGCGGCAAACGTGAGCGGCTCACGGTTTCATGGACACTCGGGCGTACGCGGAGTCCTCGGGCTCTGAGACGTTGCGCGGCCCTCACTTGCGGGCCCGCTCGACCATGCTCATGAGGAGCGCGCCGCCCAGGAGGACTCGGCGGTCCAGCGTCGGCGGGACCGCATGGCACGTGATTTCCCAGATGTCCCCGACGACCTTGAACTGCTGGTTGATCTCCGCGACGGGGTGGCCGCCGAGCTCGAAGGTCATCTTCTCAGGGATCAGGGCGCCGCCGGGGATCCACTTGCGCGCGAGCCCTCGCCCCGCGGACTCGGAGATGCCCCCGATCAGCTGCTGAGCAGGGTCCCGGATCTCCCACGCGTCCCGGACGAAGGCGGACGAGAGGGCCTTCCGTCGCACGTAGCCGAGGACCTGGCTCGTCGCGAATCGATCACCCCGAAGTTCCCCCAGACGTCGATGATCTGCTGCTGCTGGATCCGGAACAGCTCCGTGGTCATGTTCTCGTCCGTATAGATGCGGATATCCTCCTTCAGTCTCAGGAACTTCTGCTTGCTGTAGCCCAACATCCGGCCGCCCTGGTCCTCGATCCAGTACTGGTTCACGATCGCGAGGGCCTTCTTCCGGAGCCGGTAGTAGTTCTGGCGCCACAGGTCGCCCATCGCGGCCGTCGCGGCGGGCGCGGCCAACCCGGGTGCCGTGGCCCCCGGTTGGCGGTACTGTTGACACTTCTGGCAGTACCACGCATTGTACTGCTGGACGAACACGAGGGGTGTGCCGCATACGGGGCAGGCGTTCGATGCCATCGCGAGTCTCCTCCACCGAGGGGCCTCGCGCGGCGATGGGTTGGAGAACCCTTAAGGATGTTCACCCCTCGACGGCCCGCGAGAACCCTTTATCTCCCGCGCGCCGGATGCCGCGGCGGTGCCCGACGTCTGGCGGCTCGGGATGGGCGAGGAACGGGCGCGCGTGGCCATCGTGGGCTGCGGAGGAGCCGGCTGCAACACCCTCCGCCACGTCGTCGCGCCGCCGAACGCGGAGCGCGTCGCAGTGAACGACGAGCCCCATCCCTCCATGGTCGGCATCCCGCGCCGCGTGTTCGTTCGGCCTGACTCCCTCCGCGCCTTCGCGACGATGGACGAGCGGACCGTCGAGAAGATGGAAACCGACGAGGAGAAGGACCTTGCCTCGGCGCTCCTCGATCGGGACGTGGTGCTCGTCCTCGCGGGCCTCGGCGGGGATCTCGGCGGGTGGGGGGCGAGCCTCGTCGGGCGCGTCGCGCGGATCCTCGGCGACCTGACCGTCGCCTTCGTGACGGAGCCCTTTGCCGCGGAGGGCATCCTGCGGCGCGAGACCGCGGACGGCCAACTCGACCTCCTGCGGAGGAAGGCGGACGGCGTCGTGGCGTTCTCGAACGACCACCTGCTCCGCCTCGCGCCGGACCTGCCGATCGTGAAGTCGTTCGCCGTCCTCGGCGCGATCATGGCGCGCGCGGCGTCCGGCCTCGCCGCGGCCGTAGGCCGGGACGACGTCGTGCCGATCCGGCGCTTCCTCGCGCGATCCCGCGACTGGCGGTTCGGGATGGGGGCGGGGACAGACAAGCATCGCTGCTTTGTCGCCGTCGACGAGGCGTACCGGTCACCGTGGTTCACCGGCCGCGACGGCGATGTCCGGCACGCCATTGTCGTGATCGCCCAGCCGGCGTCCGGAGGTCTCGCGGACGAGATCGTCCACGAGGTCCGTCTACGCTCCCCGCTCGCGGACGTGGCGTGGGCCGCGGACCCGCGTCCCACGGAGGGCGACCGGGTCGTTGTCCGGATCCTCGCGGGCCTCGCTTGAGCGAAATACGCACCGCGCGCGGGGCCTCGGCGGCGATCGACCGTAGAGTTCATATAGAATACCGACCTACGTTCGTGCTACGCATTCGCACGGGTGAACGAATGTCCTCTCTCGGCAAGGGTATCCGCCTCCGCCGCGTCTTCAGCGGCGAGAAGGCCCTCGTCGTCGCGATGGACCACGGGGTCTCGTCCGGCCCCGTCGCCGGGCTCGAGGACATCCGCAAGGCCGTCGCGAACGTCGCGAAGGGCGGCGCGACGGCCGTCGTGCTGCACAAGGGCGTCGTCCGGTTCGCGAAGGAGTATTTCGGCGACGGTCTCGGCCTGATCCTCCACCTGAGCGCGTCGACGTCCCTCGGCACTCGCCCGAACCGCAAGGTCCTCGTGACGCAGGTCGACGAGGCGATCGCCCTCGGTGCGGACGCGATCTCCGTTCACGTCAACGTGGGCGGGTCCGACGACGACCTCATGCTGGCGGACCTCGGCGCCACGGCGACGTCGTGCAGTCGGTTCGGCATGCCCCTCCTCGCGATGATGTACCCGCGCGGGGAGAACGTCAAGAATCCCTACGACGTCGAGATCGTGAAGCACGTCGCGCGCGTCGGCGCGGAGCTCGGCGCCGACGTGGTGAAGACGGTGTACACGGGATCTCCGGAAAGCTTCAAGGAGGTCGTGCGGGGCTGCCCCGTGCCGGTCCTCGTCGCGGGAGGCCCGAAGCTCGACACGGACCGCGCCGCGCTCGACATGGTCGCGGGCGCCCTGGCCGGAGGCGCCGCAGGCGTCTCGATTGGCCGTAACATCTTCCAGGCGAAGGACCCGATCGGCATGACGCGGGCGGTCGCCCGCATGATCTTCGACGGCGCCTCCGCGGACGAGGTCTATCGAGGGTGAGGCCCCCATGGACCGGCTGGTGTGGGTGGGGGCCTTCCCCTCCGAGGACAGAGAGGACGTTCGGGCGATCGTCGCGGCGGCCCTCGAGGTCGGCTTCGGCGAGATCGTCGTCGAGCGTCCGGACGAGCGGCTCGAGAAGCTCGGCCGTTTCTCGCCGATCCTCCTGAAGGACGGCGCCTTCCTGTTCGACGGCGTCGAGATCGGGCGGCTCGCGACGATCCGCCAGGCGAAGGACGAGCTCGCCGTCCGCGCGCTGAAGGGCACGACGAAGCACGTCGTCGTCCGCACGGAGGACTGGAAGGTCATCCCGCTCGAGAACCTGATCGCCGCGTTCCAGGGGAGCGGGACGCGCCTCCTCGTCGAGGTCCGCGACGCCGCGGAGGCGAAGCTGTTCTTCGAGACGATGGAGGTCGGCGTGGACGGGATCCTCCTCACCCCGACGTCCGCCGGGGACGTCCGGGAGGTCCGCCGCCTCCTGGAGTCCGTCGAGATGCGGGTCCCGATGGTGCGCGCGACGATCACGGCGATCCGTCCGCTCGGCCTCGGGGACCGGGTGTGCGTCGACACGTGCTCGATGCTCCGCATGGGGGAGGGCATGCTCGTCGGGAACAGCTCCTCGGGCCTCTTCCTGATCCACGGCGAGACGGTCGAGTCGGGCTACGTCGCGGCGCGCCCGTTCCGCGTGAACGCGGGCCCCGTCCACGCGTACGTGCTCCTGCCCGACGGCAAGACGAAGTACCTCAGCGAGTTGCGCGCGGGGGACGAGGTGCTGACCGTCGACGCGCAGGGACGCGCGCGGAGCGTGATCGTCGGCCGCATCAAGATGGAGCGCCGGCCGCTCCTGCTCGTCGAGGCGGAGGCGGGAGGCCACCGCTACACGACGATCGTCCAGAACGCGGAGACGATCCGGTTCGTCGTGCCGGATGGAAGGGCGAGGTCCGTCAGCGAGGTCCGCGTCGGCGAGGAGGTCCTCCTCCGGACGGAGGAGGGCGGCCGCCATTTCGGGATGCGGATCCAGGAGACGATTGCGGAGCGGTGACATGACGAAGGTCGCGGCTGTCGTCGTCGCGCACGATGCGAGCGCGGTGGAGCGTCAGGCGCGGGCCGCCCTCTCGAGGGGCGCCGACCTCGTCGAGCTGCGCCTCGACCACGTGCGCGGCCTGACGCCCGGCGCGGCGAGGCAGCTCGCCCACGTCATCGGCCGTCGCGCGATTGCGACCCTCCGCTCCAAGGCGGAGGGCGGCGGGGGCGCCGTCCCGGACGAGCGGCGCGCCGCCTTCCTGGTCGAGCTCGCCCGCCTGCCGTTCGCGTACCTCGACGTCGAGAGGCGGGCGGACGGACCCCGCATCGACGCGATCCGAGGGAAACGCGGGCGCGGCCCGACGACGGTCGTCTCGGAACACTTCCCACGACCCGCGGACCCGGCGGAGGTCGCGGACGCGCTCGAGGCGTGCGGGGCCCTCGGCGACGTCGCGAAGGTCGCGACGCCCGTCAAGGATCTCGGGGACGCGCTCGCCCTCGTCGACCTCGCGCGATCCCGCGCGTCGAAGGGACGGCGGTGCGTCGTGATCGGCACGGAGGCCGGCGGCATGCTGACGCGCGCGCTCGCGGACGACGCCGGGCAGGAGATTCAGTACGCCGCGTTCGACCGCGCCTCGGCTCCGGGCCAGCTCTCCCTGGGCGCCGCGACGCGCCTCCGGGGTCGGCCGCCCATCGTCCTCGGCATCGTCGGGCACCCGCTGGTCCACTCGATCTCCCCGCAGATCCACGAGGCGGCGTTCGCCGCGGCGAACGTCCCCGCCGTGTACCTCCCCTTCGACGTCGAGGCAGACGACCTCCGAGGCCTCCTCGACACCCCGGACCGCCTGCGCCTCCGCGGGTTCAACGTGACGATTCCCCACAAGGAGGCCGTCGCGGACCTCGTCGACGACCTCGACGGGGACGCGGAGGCCCTCGGTGCCGTGAACACGGTCGTCGTCGCGGACGGCTGGACGAAGGGCCACAACACGGACGTGTACGGCTTCCGGATCGCCCTTCGCTCCCTCGGGCTCCGCGTGGGCGGTCGTGCGGTCCTCGTCGTGGGCGCCGGCGGCGCCGCGAAGGCCGTCGTACACGTGCTCCTCCGTGAGGGCGCGACGGTCGGTATCGGGAGCCGGACGTCGGCGCGCGCGGAGCGCCTCGCGGAGTCCTTCGACGATCCCGTCGAGGTGGTCGACCTCACGGATCTCGCGTCGCGCGGGCCGTGGGACCTCCTCGTCAACGCGACGCCCGTCGGCACGAAGGGCGGCGAACCCGGCCTCCCGGTGCCGGACGCCGTCGTACGGCGCGCGAAGTTCGTCTTCGACCTCGTCTACAACCCGCCCGAGACGCCGCTCCTCGCCGCAGCGAGGCGCGCCGGAGTCCCGCGCACCTCGGGCCTGACGATGCTCCTCCACCAGGCCGCGAAGGCGTACGAGCTGTGGCTCGGGTCGCCGCCCGACGTGCGCGCGATGGAGTCCGCCGCGAAGGAGGCCCTCCGGTGAAGGCCCACGCCTCCTGCTTCGGCGCCGGGACGATCGTGAACGCGATCGCGACGGGGAAGGGCGCCGCGTTCGGCCTCGGACTGCGTGCGAGCGCGACCGCCGTCGTCCGGCCGAAGGCCGACGGCGTGCGGGCGCGCGTCCCCGACGGCCTCGACACGGCGCTCGTCGACGCGTGCGCGCGTCGCGTCCTCCGGACGAGCCGGCGGAAAGCGGGCCTCGAGATCGCGGTCGACTCGGAGATCCCGGTCTCCCGGGGGCTCAAGAGCAGCTCCGCCGTCGCGAACGCGGTGACCCTCGCGTCGTCCCGGGCCCTCGGCCTCGACCTCGAGCCGCACCGGGTGATCAACCTCGGCGTCGACGCGGCCCTCGACGCCGGCGTGACGATCACGGGCGCGTTCGACGACGCGTGCGCGGCGTTCTACGGAGCCGTGTGCGTGACGGACAACACCTCCCGCCGGCTCCTGCGGACGGATCGGCTCGTGGAGGACCTCGTCGCCGTCGTCCAGATCCCCCGCCGCACGGTGGCGAAGCGCAGCCTCGCGGGCAAGGACTTCTCCCCGATCCGCGCGCGGGTCGAGGAGGCGTTCCGCCTCGCAATGGCGGGGGACTACTTCCACGCAATGGAGCGCAACAGCGCCGCGTACGCGAAGATCCTCGAGGTCGACGAGACGCCCGCGATCCGCGCGCGCGCCGCGGGCGCGATGGCGGCGGGCATCACGGGGACCGGGCCCGCGATCATCGCCCTGACGAAGCCCGCCCACCGCGACGAGGTCGCGAGGGCGCTCGCCGCGGACGACGCGGAGGTGCGCACGGTCGGGCTAAACACGATCGAAGCGCGGGAGGTGGCGCCGTGAGGTTCCGTTCGCGGCCGTCGCGAGTCTCCGGGCGGCTCCGCGCGTCCCCGTCGAAGAGCTACACGCACCGCGCGATCCTCCTCGCGGCGCTGTCCGGAGGGCCCGCGCGCGTCCGTCGCGGACTCGTCGCGGAGGACACGGAGGCGACCCTCGCGGGCGTCGCGGCGCTCGGCGCCCGGGTCGTCCGAGAGGAGGACGCCCTGACGATCACGTCCGACGGGTTCCGCCCCGCTGCCGGGGAGATCGACGCGCGGAACTCGGGCACGACCCTCCGCCTCCTGGCGGGCGTCGCGGCGAGCCTCGACGGCCCGACCGTCCTCACGGGCGATGCGAGCCTCCGGAAGCGACCGATGGGACCGCTCCTCGACGCGCTCCGGACACTCGGCGCGCGCGGCCTCTCCCTGCGGGGGGACGGTTGCGCGCCCGTCCAGGTCTCCGGCCCCCTCGCCGGCGGCGCCGTCTCGATCGAGGGCTCCGTGAGCTCCCAGTTCGTCTCGAGCCTCCTCGTCGCCGCCTCCCTCGCCCGCGGCCCGACGACGGTCCGCGTGCTCCCGCCGATCCGGTCGGAACCGTACGTCGACGTGACGGTCCACATGCTCGCCCGCTTCGGAGTCGCCGTGCACGAGGACGGGAACCGGTACCACGTCGAGGCGGGCCAGACGTACCGACCCGTCAACGTCGACGTGCCGGGCGATTTCTCCTCCGCCGCGTTCCCGCTCGTGGCCGCCGCGATCACCGACGGCGACGTCGCGGTCGAGGGCCTCGACCCCGACGTCCCGCCGGGAGACCGCCGCGTCGGCGACTTACTGCGCACGTTCGGCGCGCACATCGAGGCCTCCGGGGACACCGTCCGGGTCCGCGGCGGTCCCCTGCATGCGCGGACGGTCGACATCGGCGACACGCCGGATCTCTTCCCCGTCCTCGCGGTCCTCGCGACCCAGGCGGACGGGGAGTCGCGTTTCGTGAACGGGGAACATCTCCGCGTCAAGGAGAGCGACCGCATCGCGACGACCGTCGCGTCCCTGCGGGCGATGGGCGCGTCCGTCGAGGCGACGTCGGACGGCTGCATCGTGCGCGGTCCCTCGCGGCTCCGCGAGGCGTTCGTCGCGTCGCAGGGAGATCACCGCATCCTCATGGCCGCGGCGGTCGCGGGGCTCGTCGCGGAGGGGCCCGTCGACATCTCCGATCCGATGTGCTTCCGCGTCTCGTACCCCGGATTCCTCGAGGACATGCGCGCCCTCGGCGCGTCGATGGAGGTCGTCCCGTGAACCGTTTCGGCGAGCGCTACCGCACGACGATCTTCGGCACGAGCCACGGCCCCTTCGTCGGCTGCGCGATCGAGGGCCTTCGCGCGGGCACGCGGGTCGACGAGGCGCTCGTCCAGGCGCAGCTCGACCGCCGTCGTCCGGGGCAGAGCCTGCTCACGACCCAGCGCAAGGAGGAGGACCGCGTCGATTTCTCCGAAGGCCTCCGGGGCGGCGAGGCGACGGGCGAGCCGATCGTCGCCATCATCCGGAACGAGGACGTCGTGTCGAAGTCCTACGCGGACGTCGGCCGCGTTCCGCGACCCGGCCACGGGGACTTCACGGCGCGGGCGAAGTACGGTGGGAAGAGCGACCTCCGGGGCGGAGGCCAGCTTTCCGGGCGGATGACCGCGCCCCTCGTCGTCTCGGGCGCCATCGCACGCCAGGCCCTCGCCCCGCTCGGCGTTCGGTTCCACGCGCACGCCGCACAGATCGGGCGGGTCACCGCAAGGCCCGTCACCCCGGAAGAGATCGAGGCGAACGTCGAGCGCACGCCGGTACGCTGCGCGGACCTCGAGGCGGCGGACCGCATGATCGCGGAGGTCGAGGCGGCCCGGAAGGCTCTCGACAGCGTCGGCGGGGTCATCGAGGGCGTCGTGACGGGCGTGCCCGCGGGCCTCGGTGAGCCGTTCTTCGACTCCATCGAGGCGGTCCTCGCCCATCTCTTCTACTCGATTCCCGCGGTGAAAGGCGTCGACTTCGGCGCGGGGTTCCGCGCGACCTCCATGCGGGGGAGCGAACACAACGATCCGTTCGCCGTTGTCGACGGACGGGTCGTGACGGAGACGAACCACGCGGGGGGCGTGCTCGGCGGCATCGCGACCGGCATGCCCGTGACCTTCCGCGTCGTCGTGAAGCCGACGGCATCGATCGCGAAGCCGCAGCGGTCCGTTGACCTCGTCACGCTCGAGCCGAAGGAAATCGTCGTCACGGGTCGCCACGATCCGTGCATCCTGCCCCGCGCCGTGCCCGTCGTGGAGAACGTCGCGGCGATGGGTGTCCTGGATCTCGCGATGCTGGGAGGGTTCCTGTGAGCGAAACGGAAATCGCGCGGCTGCGCGACGAGATCGCGGAGGTCGACCGGGAGATTGTGGCCCACGTGGCGAAGCGGCTCCACCTCGCGGAGCAGATCGGGATCGAGAAGAAGCTCCTCGGCCTCCCGCTCCGCGACACGGACGTCGAGGAGCGCGTGATGACCCGCCTCCTGGCGGAGTGCTCGACGCGCGAGATCAGCGACGCCTTCGCGGAAGGCCTCGCCGCCCTCCTGATTGGCGAGAGCGTCCGAAGGGAGCAAGCGGTCGAGACGCCCGAACCCGTGCGCCGGCGCGTGCTCGTCGTCGGCGGATCCGGGCAGATGGGCCGCTGGCTGTGCCGGTACCTGAGGGGCAGAGGCTACGACGTCGCGGTCCATGACCCTGCGGGCCCCTTCGACGGATTCGACCAGGAGCCGGACCTGGCGAAGGGGGTCGCTTCCGCGGAGGTCGTGGCGGTTTCCGTCCCGATGACGCACGGCGCGGCGGTCCTCCGGGCGATCGGGTCGATGCAACCGAAGGGACTCGTCTTCGACATCTGCAGCCTCAAGGCTCCCGTCGAGCGGGAGCTGCGCGCGCTGGGCAGGGCCGGTGTCAAGGTCGCGAGCGTGCATCCGATGTTCGGCCCGGACCTCTGGCCCCTCTCGAGCGGAAACATAACGTTCAGCGACTGCGGGGACGACGTCGCGGTCCTCGAGGCGAAGGAGCTGTTCCGCCCGAGCGGCGCGTCCTTCGTCGACGTGTCCCTGGACCACCACGACGAGTTCATGGCCTTCCTGCTTTCCCTCAGCCACATGTGTCTCCTGACGTTCGCCCGCGCGGTGTCGGAGAGCCCGTTCGACCTCGCGGGGCTGCGCCGCCCCGCAGGCACCACGTTCTCCCGCCTCTCCGTCGCCGCATCGGGTCTCCTGAAGGACCCCCCGCATCTCCTGCGGGACATCCAGGCCCTGAACCCCCACACGCCCGCGATCCGCAAACGCATGCGGGAGGTCCTCGACGACTGGGAGCGGGCCACCGAGGCCGGCGATCCGGCGGAGTTCCTCGCGCTCATCGAACAAGCACGGGCGTATTTCCGAGGTGACGCGAGATGAGCAAGATCCCCGTGGCCGTGCTCGGCGCGACCGGAAACATCGGCCAGAGGTTCGTCAGCCTGCTCCAGGACCACCCCACGTTCGAGCTCGCCGTCGTCTGCTCGTCGGAGCGGAAGGTCGGCGGCCGCCTCGCGGACTTCTGGCGGCTCGAGGACGTCCCCCTCGACGCCGACATCGGCGCGATCGACCTCGCGCCTCTCGATTCGAAGGCCCTGCGGAAGGAGGGCGTCGTGGCCGCGGTCAGCGCGCTGCCCGCGGACGTCGCGAGGGACCTCGAAACGGACGCGGCCCGCGCGGGCGTCCGGATCTTCTCGAACGCGTCGGCCCACCGCATGTCGCCCGACGTGCCGCTGCTCGTCCCGGAGGTGAACCCCGACCACGTCGCCCTCGTCGAGCGCCAGGCGACGTACAAGGCGGGCGGCTTCCTCACGACGAACCCGAACTGCTCAATCACGGGCCTTGCGCTCGCCCTCAAGCCGCTCGTCGATGCGTTCGACGTGACGACCGTCCACGTGTCCACGTACCAGGCGCTGTCCGGAGCCGGCTACCCGGGGGTGCCGTCCCTCGACATCGTCGGGAACGTGCTGCCGTTCATCGAGAACGAGGAGGAGAAGATGCGGCGGGAGGCGAAGAAGATCCTCGGGTCGTGGTCCGACGGGGTCGTGCCGAGCCCGATCGACGTGTGGGCGAACTGCGTCCGGGTGCCCGTTCGCGAAGGCCACCTCGAGGCCGTGTCGATCGCCCTCACGGAGGACGTCTCGCCCGACGAGATCACGAAGCTCCTCACGGACTTCCGAGGCGAGCCACAGCGCCTCGCCCTGCCGACCGCACCGAAGCAGCCGATCCTCGTGAGGACGGAGAGCAACCGCCCGCAGCCGCACCTCGACGCGATGGCCGGCGAACCCGCTCGGGCGCGCGGCATGGCCGCGACGGTCGGCCGGATCCGCACGACGGATCGCGTGCTGAGGTTCTTCGTCCTGTCGCACAACACGCTCCGCGGTGGCGCCGGCGGGAGCGTCCTGAACGCGGAGCTCGCGCACCGGAGGGGCTACCTTGCCTGAGCCGTGGAAGGTCGCGAAGTTCGGCGGAAACTGCGTGAGCCAGCCGGACATGTACGACCGGATCGCGAAGGTCCTCACGGCGGAACCTCTGAGAAAATTCGTCGTTGTGTCCGCGATCGCGGGCGTGACGGACTCCCTCGCGACGACCCTCACGAAGCCGCGGGAGGAGAAGGAGATCGACCTGTACATCGCGGAGCTGCGACGGAAGCATCTGAGCCTCATGCCGAAGGCCCGTCGGGACCACGACGCGGCCGTCGATGCCCTCGAGGCGCTCACGACGAAGCTCGAGCGCCTGCTGTACGGGGTGACGTACACGGAGGAGATCACGCCGCGCACGCGGGACTTCGTCATGTCGTTCGGCGAGCGGATGAGCGCGCAGGTCGTAGCGGCGAACCTGCGGGAGCGCGGCGTCGACGCGGTGCCGCACGAGGCCGACCTGATCGGGATGATCACGGACGACAACTACGGGAACGCGACCGCGTTGCTGGACGAGACGCGGGCGCGCCTCGCGCCGTTCCTGAAACGCCAGGCGGACGCCGACCATGCGAACGTGATCACGGGCTTCTTCGGGATGTCCCACGAAGGCAAGACGGCCACCTTCGGCCGCGGGGGCTCCGACTACAGCGCAGCCGTCGTCGCCTACGCGCTCGAGCTTCCCGCCGTCGAGATCTGGAAGGACGTCGGGGGGTTCATGAGCGCCGACCCGAAGATCGTCCCCGAGGCGTTCCCCCTGTCCGCGCTGTCCTACGACGAGGCCGCGGAGCTGTCCTACTTCGGCGCGAAGGTCCTGCATCCTCGGGCCGTCCAGCCCGCGCGGGCGTGCGACGCGTCCCTCGTGCTCAAGAACATCTACGAACCCGTCGAGATCGGCACGAGGATTGGACCGGACACGGTCGATCGGACCGGGGACGTGAAGAGCATCTCCTTCGTGCGGGATCTCGCGACCCTCAAGGTGTTCGCCTCCGGCGCGGGATCGAAGGAAAGCCTTCTTTCCCAGGCCGCCACCGCCCTCTCCGACGAGGGGATCAACGTGTACACGGCCGCGACGTCGCAGACGTGCATTGCCTTCCTCGTCGACTCGGACGCGGTTGGTCGCTCGAAAAAGGTCCTCGGACGGCTGCCCGGCGTCGTCCTGGACCACGTGGAGGTCCTGCCTCATGCCTCCTTGATCTGTTTCGTCGGCGAAGGGCTTGGCTACGCGCACGGGATTGCGGCGCGCGTATTCCGCGCCGTGGCGGAGGAGGGCGTGAACGTCCAGCTCATCTCCGCGGGCGCGTCGATGGTCGCCTACACCTTCACGGTCGAATCGAAGAATCTCGAGCCCGCGGTGCGAGCGGTCCATCGCGAGTTCTTCGGTCATCGGTACGGCAGAGCCATGCCGCCGACCTCCAATCATCCGGCGGCGTAAGCCGGCGTCGGTCCCACGGTCCGGCGCCGCGTCTCGAAGTCGTGGTCGTACGCGTGCCGCAGCCCGGCCGGCCCTTCCGTTCCGTCAGCGCTCCGCGACGGAGGTCCGCTCGACCTCCCATTCCGCCCGGCTCATCTCGTCCCACCCGCGCAGCTTCGCGATCGCCTTCACGACGTCGACGGCGCTCAGCACACCGACGACCTCGCGGCCGTTGAACACGGCCAGGTGGCGCAGGTTCGTCCGCCTCATCAGCCGCGCTGCGTACGCGATCGGCACGCCGGGGGTCACCGTCACGAGGGGCGCCGTCGCGACCTCCGACACGCGCGTCTCCGCGAGGTCCAGGCCGTCGGCGAGCGCGTCGACGACGTCCGTCGACGTGACGATCCCGAACGGGTCCTCCTTCCCCTCGGGCCGGACGATCAGGCTGTTCACCCGGGCCACCGCCATCTTGCGAGCGGCGGCCTCGAGCGTCGCGTCCTCGAGGACCTCGATGACCTCCGTGGACATCGCGTCCCGGACCTTCGCCTGTTCGAGCATCGGCACGTCCAAGGGCCGCGCGCCGAAAGGACCTCCGTCCCTACAGTACATTCCGCAGGCGGCCCGATCGCCTTGCGGACACTTAAAATAGTTGAGGTCGTATAAAAGACAATAATGTATAAATATTCTGCATGTCTTCCATAAAGGAGCACGCAGGAGAGCGCCCGATGGATTCTCGTACCGACCCGCGACTCCGCCGGCTCGAGGGCCCCGGCCGCCGGTACTTTCTCCTCGCCCTCGACCACGGTCTCCCCGCAGGCCCCCTCCCAGGGATCGAGCGGCCCGCGGACCTGGTCCGGAGCCTTCGCGGCACCCCCATCACGGGGGTCATCCTGAATCCGGGGCTCGTGCCGCGCCTCGCGCGCGAATTCGACTCGACACTCGGCCTCGTTGTCCACCTGTCCGCCGGGACGCGTCTCGGGGCCCACCCCACCGCGAAGATCGCATCGTCGTCCGTCGAGCAGGCGGTCGCGATCGGCGCGGACGCCGTGTCGGTACAGGTCCACTTCGGCGCCGCCTCGGAGGACCGCATGCTCACCCACGCCGGCGCGGTCGTCGACGACGCGACCCGTCTCGGCGTGCCGGTCCTCGTGATGGCGTACGCGCCCGCCGCCGCGGGCGAAGCTTCCTCGGACTCGGACGCGACCCGGCATGCGGTGCGGGCCGCCGCGGAGGTCGGGGCGTCCCTCGTGCAGACCTCGTTCGCCGGCGGCAGGGGCGACCTCGAAGGGATCGTCCGCGGGTGCCCGGTCCCCGTCCTCCTGGCCGGCGGGCCGGATGCCTCCTCGGAGGATGCATGGCTCGACGCGATCCGCGCAGGCCTCGGGGCGGGCGCCGCGGGCGCCTGCGTAGGCCGCAATCTGTTCCGGCACGACGACTCTGCCGGGTTCGCCCGCCGGATCGGCGAAACGGTCTTCGGGACGAGCGTGGCCGTCACGAGGTGATTCCGTGAAGCGCGTCGCCCTGGATCCAACCCTCGACCCGTACGCGCTGTTCGCCGCGTCGCGGGACGACCATCCGCATGCGTTCATCCTGGAGAGCCTCACGGGGCCCGCCCGGCTCGCGGAGCACACGTTCCTCGGCTTCGACCCGGAGGTCATCGTCTCGTACCGCGCCGGCGTCCTCCGGTCGAACGGCGAGACGATCAAGACGGACCGGCCGTTCGACGCGCTCCGCACGATTCTCCGCGAACACGCCGCGCCCGGCGTCCCGGGGCGGTACATCGGCGGTCTCGTCGGGTACGTCTCGTTCGAGTTCGTCCGGAACCTCGACACCGTGCCGGCCCACGCCGACAGCCCGTTCCCGGAATTCGAATTCGGTCTGTACCTCGACGGCGTCGTCGTGGACCACCGCCGCCGCACGGCGGAGTACTTCACGCACGGCCGCTCCCGCGTTGACGACCTCCCGGCGCCCCGCGCCGTCCGCCCGGAGCTTCGCGCGGATCCGGCGAAGCCCCAGGTCCGCCAGGACCGTTTCATGGACGCCGTCGAGCGGGCGAAGGAGCACATCCGCGACGGCGAGGCGTTCCAGATCGTCTTGTCCCGTCGGGACTACGGCCGCATGGCGGGCGACCCGCTCGCGTTCTACGAGGCGCTCCGCCGCGTGAACCCGAGCCCCTACATGTACTACCTCGACTTCGGGATGCGCCGGGTGATCGGCGCGAGCCCCGAGATGCTCCTGCGCGTCGAGGACCGCACGGCGACGACGTTCCCGATCGCCGGCACCCGACCGCTCGGAACGACCCTCGCGGAGTCGGACCGGCTTGCGGGCGACCTGCGCGCGGACGACAAGGAACGCGCGGAGCACAACATGCTCGTCGACCTCGCGCGGAACGACCTCGGCAAGGTGTCCGTGTTCGGATCCGTCCAGGTCCCGCAGTACATGACCGTCGAGCGCTACAGCCATGTCCAGCACCTCGTCTCCCGGGTCGAGGGCACCCTCGTCGACGGGAAGGACTCGCTCGACGCCCTCGCCGCGGTGTTCCCCGCCGGCACGGTGAGCGGCGCACCGAAGCCCCGCGCCCTCGAGATCATCCACGACCTCGAAGGGACGGCGCGCGGCCCGTACGCGGGGATCGTCGGGTACCTCTCCCTGAACGGCAACCTCGACACCGCGATCGCGATCCGCACGCTGTTCGCGGACGGCCCGACGTACTACATGCAGGCGGGCGCGGGGATCGTGGCCGATTCCGACCCGGCGCGGGAGTGGCACGAGACGGAGCACAAGCTCGGAGGCCTCAAGGCCGCGATCACGGAGGCGACCCGATGAACGTCCTGATCATCGACAACTACGACTCGTTCGTGTACAACCTGTACCAGCGCCTCGGGGAGCTCGGGGCGAAGCCCGTCGTCCACCGGAACGACGCGGTCACCCTCGACGAGGTGCGGCGGATCGACCCGGACGCGATCGTCCTGTCGCCGGGCCCCGGCCACCCGGAGAACGCGCGGGACTTCGGGGTATGCGCGGCGATCCTCCGCGAGCTGAGCCCGACGACCCCGACGCTCGGCGTCTGCCTGGGCCATCAGGGGATCGGCACGCGGTTCGGTGGCCGCGTCGGGCATGCGGCCCGCCTCCTGCACGGCAAGGTGAGCCGCATCGCGCACGACGGGCGGACGATCTTCGAGGGCCTGCCGAACCCCCTCGTCGGCGGACGCTACCACTCCCTCGCGCTGGAACGGGACAGCGTGCCGCCGGAGCTCGAGGTGTCCGCGACCGCGGAGGACGGCGAGATCATGGCCGTGCGCCACCGCACGGAGCCGATCGAGGGCGTCCAGTTCCACCCGGAATCGATCCTCACGCCCGAGGGGCCGGCGTTGCTCCGGAACTTCCTGAAGGGGGTCCGTCGCTGATCCGTGAGGCCCTCGCCGACCTGGTCGCCGGGAAGGCGCTCGGCTACGACCTCGCCCACGCCGCGATGGGGGAGTTCATGGACGGCCAGGCGACGCCCGCGCAGATCGGCGCGTTCCTCGTCGGCCTGCGAATGAAGGGCGAGACCGTCGACGAGATCGCCGGCATGGCGACCGCGATGCGGGAGCGATGCGCCACGATCCACGCGCAGGGCTCGGACCGCCTCGTCGACCTGTGCGGGACCGGCGGCGCGGCGCTCAAGACGTTCAACGTCTCGACGATTGCGATGTTCGTCGTCGCGGCCGCGGGGGTGCGCGTGGCGAAGCACGGGACCCGCGCGGTGACGAGCGCGTGCGGGAGCGCGGACCTCCTCGAGGCCCTCGGGGTGCGCGTGGACCTCGACCCGCCGGACGTCGAGCGGGTCCTCCAGGAGGCGGGGATGTGCTTCATGTTCGCCCCGAAGTTCCATCCCGCGATGCGTCACGTGATGGCGCCGAGGAAGGAGATCGGCCTGCGGACGGTGTTCAACATCCTCGGGCCCCTGACGAACCCCGCAGGCGCCCGGGGCCACGTGCTCGGCGACTTCTCGCCGGACCTCGTCGAGCTGCTGCCCGGCGTCGCCCTGCGGCTCGGCATGGAACGGGCGCTCGTCGTGCACGGGGTCGCCGGCACGGACGAGATCTGCATGTGCGGCCCGACCCTCGTCGGCGAGGTGAAGGACGGGGCGACGAAGCGGTACGTGCTGACGCCCCGGGACCTCGGCTTCAAGCGCGCGAGGCCGGAGGATCTCGCCGGCGGCACGCCGGAGGAAGCGGCGAAGGAGGCCGTGGGGATCCTCCGGGGCGACCGGGGCCCGAAGCGGGACATGGTCCTCGCGAACGCGGCGGCGGGCCTCTACGTCGGCGGCAAGGCCGACACGCTGACGTCCGCGCTGCCTCCGGCGCGGGAGGCCCTCGAGTCGGGCCGAGCGTTCGACCGTCTCGTACAACTCGTCCGCGTGACGGGCGGCGACCCGGGCCGAGTGGAGGCGTGATGGACGAACTCGCTCGCCTCGTGGAGAACGCGAAGGCGCTCGTGGGCGAGGGCTACTACAGCGTCCCCGCCATGGCGTCCCGGAGTCCCTCCTTCCTCGAGTCCCTCGGAACGTCGGCGCAGGCATCCGACGTCGTCGCGGAGATCAAGTACGCCTCCCCCACGATGTCGAGCGGGAGGACCGCCGCCGACTTCGACGCCCTCCTGGAGCGGATCGTGGGCGCCCGTCCTCTCGGCCTCTCCGTCCTCGCGGAGCCGAGGATCTTCGGCGGCGGCCTGGAGCTCGTCCGCCGCGCGTCGACGAAGGGACTCCCGGTCCTGTTCAAGGACATCGTCGTCGACCGCATGCAGATCGAGGCCGCCGAGGCGTGCGGGGCCTCCGCGGTGCTCGTCATCCAGCGCCTCTTCGAACGACACTACGTCGACGGTTCGCCGGCGACCCTGATCGACGCGGCCCACGACCGCGACCTCGATGTCCTCCTGGAGGTCCACACGCTCGAGGAGTGGGACGCCGCCGCCGCGACGGACGCGGACGTCCTCGGCATCAACAATCGTGACCTGTCGACGATGCGCGTCGACCTCGCCACGACGCCGCACATCCTGTCCGCCCGCCGCAAGGACCGGCCCGTCATCGCGATGAGCGGCGTGGCGAGCCGCGCGGACGTCGAGGCGCTGCTCCGTGCCGGCGCCGACGCGGTCCTCGTCGGTACTTCCATTATGGCCCACGAGAATCCCGCGGCGAAGCTGGAGGACCTCGCGCATGGCCCAAGCGATCCGCGTCCGCGGTAGGTTCGGCGACTTCGGCGGGCAGTACGTCCCCGAGACGCTCATGCCCGCCCTCCACGAACTCGAGGCGGCCCACGAGGCCGCGAAGGCGGACCCCGGGTTCCAGGAGGAGCTCGCCGCGTACTTCCGCCACTACGGAGGGCGACCGACGCCCCTCTACTTCGCGAAGCGACTCACGGACCACACGGGCGGCGCGAGGATCTACCTCAAGCGCGAGGACCTCGTCCACGGCGGCGCCCACAAGTTCAACAATGTGATGGGCCAGTCCCTTCTCGCCCGGCGGATGGGCAAGACGCGGATGATCGCGGAGACGGGCGCCGGGCAACACGGCGTCGCGACGGCGATGGCGGGCGCCGTCCTGGGCATCCCCGTGGAGGTCTACATGGGCTCCGTGGACATCCAGCGGCAGGCCCTGAACGTCTTCCGGATGCGCCTCCTCGGCGCCCAGGTCCACAGCGTCGAATCGGGCAGCCGGACCCTCAAGGACGCCGTGAACGAGGCCCTTCGGGACTGGGTCACGAACGTCGCGAACACGTACTACTGCCTGGGCAGCGTCGTGGGCCCCCATCCCTATCCGACGATTGTGCGGGACTTCCAGAGCGTGATCGGACGGGAGATCCGCGAGCAGGCGCTCCGCCAGGTGGGCCGGCTTCCCGACGTCGTCGTGGCCTGCGTGGGTGGCGGGAGCAACGCGATGGGGGCCTTCGCGGATTTCCTCGGCGAGGACGACGTCGAGCTCCTCGGCGCGGAGGCCGGCGGTCTCGGACTCGGCACCGGGCGCCATGCCGCGACCCTGTGCGCGGGCCGCGCGGGCGTGCTCCACGGTGCGCGCTCGTACCTGTTGCAGGACGAGGACGGCCAAATCCTGGAGACGCACAGCATCTCCGCGGGCCTGGACTATCCCGGCGTCGGCCCCGAGCACGCGTTCCTCAAGGAATCGGGCCGGGCGCACTACACCGCGGTCACGGACGACCAGGCGCTCGAGGCCTTCCGGTCCCTCGCCCGCCTCGAGGGCATCCTGCCCGCGCTTGAGTCCGCGCACGCCGTGTTCGCGGGAGTCCAGAAGGCCCGGGAGCTCGGGCCCGACGGGTTCGTCGTGATCAACCTGTCCGGCCGCGGCGACAAGGACGTCCACACCGTCGCGGACGCGATGGGGGTCCGGCTCTGAGCCGCCTCCCCGCGGCGTTCGCGCGCGCGAAGCGCGACGGCCGGCCTGCGCTGATCGTCTACCTCATGGCCGGCGACCCGAGCCTCGAGGTGACGGAACCCCTCGCCCTCGCCTGCGAGCGCGGCGGAGCCGACGTCCTCGAACTCGGGATCCCCTTCTCCGACCCGATCGCGGACGGCCCGGAGATCCAGCGGGCGGGGCAGCGCGCGCTGAAGGCCGGCACCCGACCTCGAGACGTGATCGAGATGGCGGCGCGCCTCCGCACGAAGACGGAGGTGCCGCTCGTCCTGATGACGTACATGAACACGGTCCTCGCGATGGGCCTCGACACGTTCGCGGAGCGGGCGGCCCGTGCGGGGATCGACGGCGTCATCGTCCCGGACCTGTCCTTGGAGGAGTCGGACGAGGTCCGCGAGGTCTTCGACAAGCGTGCCGTGGACCACGTCCAGCTCGTCGCCCCTTCGACCGACGAGGCGCGTGCGAAGGCGATCGGCCGCGCGTCGCGCGGATTCCTGTACGTCGTCGCGCGGTACGGGACGACGGGGACGCGGGACGCCCTGCCGGAGGACCTCGGCGCTCGCCTGGGAGTTCTGAGGAGGACCACCTCCCTCCCGCTCGCGGTCGGGTTCGGCGTGACGACGGCGGACCACGTCCGATCGCTCGCCGCCGCCGGCGCGGACGGCGTCGTGGTGGGCAGCGCGATCGTGAAGTTCGCCGCGGAGGACGCCCGACCTGCCGCCGTCGAGAAGTTCGTCGCGAGCCTCGCGTCGGCTGTCCGCGCCTGATGTCCTACATGTGCTGCTCTTCGAGGCAGCAGTTCGTGACGACGAGCCCCGCGTTCGTCTTGCGCACGGTGATCGAGTTCGTGGTCCGGTTCGTGACCTTGAGTCCGCCGACCTCGACGGTCTCCTTCGCCTTCACGCGGACGTCGGCGGCCTTCGTCATGTCCTGCCGTGACGTCCGCCGTCGGATAAGAACCCTCGTCCTCACGCGCCCGCAGCGAACTTCCGTCCGGCCGCTGTCGGCCTTTCTTCGCGATTCGAGCTGAACTGGGTGACCGTGAGGGACCGGACGCGGCCCCCGTCCACGTGGAACACCTCCCGGTGCCGCGTTTCCTTTCCCGCCGCGGTCCCGCGGTCCTGCACGATCGCCGTCACCCGTCCTTCCTCCTGACTCAGCTCGATCACGTGCACCCGCCTTGGTCGGCGGGCGCGGACGAACGATCGCGCAATCTCCCGGATGCCCCGATGCACCGCCCCTTTCTCGTCGCGAAGGACGGCGTCCGTCGCGAACACGTCGAGCGCGTCGACGACCCGGAAGCGGCGCAGTCCTTCGAAGTACTGGCGGACGAGCCGCTCCGGCGTCTTCTCCGTTCCCTGCTCCATCGACATGCTCCGTCATCCATGCTGGCGGTGGGGCATACCCCTTCCCCACGGAGTCTCCGGAGACCTCCGGAGATTACGGGCCCCGCTCAGCCCGAAGCCGCCTCCGTGACGATTGCGTTGTTAATCGCGATCTCCGCGATGTCCGTCGCGTACCCGGCCGCCCGACTCAAGCTGTCCACAATCGCGGCGAAGGCAAGGAGATCCTCCCCCTTCTTCGCCGCGACGTGGTGGGAGAGCACGTCGACGAGCTTCTGGTGCGCGTCGCGGCCGTCGACGGCCTCGTTCGCCTCGTCGATGTCGGCCGTCACGAGGGCATGGAACGCCTTGTCGAGGATGCCGATCGCGCTCGCCGTGGCGGCGTCGAGCTCCCTCAGGAGGCGGGCGTCGAGGCCCTTTTCGCCAAGATTCGGCACCGCGCGCGCGATTCGCTCCGCGTGGTCTCCGACCCGCTCGAGGAGCTTCGCGATGAGTCGCTGGTTATGGAGTCCCGCGATCGACGACTCGGACGCGGACCCGGGAGGGGCCGTGTGGGCCTGATGGTACTGCTTCGCGACCATCCAGTACAGCCGGTCGACGTCCTGGTCCCTCTGCGCGACGTCCCGGGCAAGGGCCTCGTCTCCCGAGCGCAGCGCCGTGAGGGAATCCTCGAGCATCGCGCGGACCGTCATGTGCATCCGCCGGAGGCATTTCTCCGCGCTCAGCTCCGCGGTGTCCGAGAGGTCCTGGATGAGGACGCTGTTCCGAGTCTCCTCGATCACCTCCGGGCCGATCACCATCCGGCAGAACTCCCGTGCGACGCGCCTCACGAACGGCCCCGACTCGGGCCGGAACCGCACCTCGATGAGCGCGAAGCCGGAGATGTACGCGCCGATGAACTTCCGGAGGAGATGGTCCCGCTTCTCCTCGCCCTTCTCTTCGAACACCTTCCGCCGGGCCGCGGGCCGCTCCGCGGGTCGCGGGCGGACCGTCACGGATCCGTCCTGCTCCGTCTCCAGGAAGACGGTGTCCCCGGCCTTCAGGCCGGACGCGGTGACCCACCGCTTCGGCAGCGAGACGACGTACGTCAACCCACCCGTGAGTTGCAGCTTCCTCCCTTCCATCGCCGTGCCTCTACAGGGCTTGCGACGTTCTATGTAGCGATAAGCGTGTGCACCATAGACTATATAGTTCTCCGGCCGACACCGCGTGCCACTCGAGTCTCCGTCGGCAAGCCACATCCTCCCCGATCCTCTCGGTCCGGTGAAGGGAAACGGAGAGAAGGAGATCATGAGCGCACCAACGGCAACGACGAGCAGCATCCAGCGAGGCGCGCGGAAAGGTCGGATCGGGCTCGCCCTGATTGCGGCGATCGTCGTCGTGATCGTCGCGTCCGGCGGCATTGCGGCGTACTACCTGTTCTTCCGGCCCCCCGGCCCGGAAATCGTCCGCGTCGACGGGAGCAGCACCGTGTTCCCGATTACGTCCGCCTGGGCCACGGACTTCAACAACCCGGATCGGCAGGTCATCGTCGCGTTCAGCGGGACGGGCGGCGGATTCGCGAAGTTCTGCCGCGGGGAAACGGACCTAAGCGACGCCTCGCGGCCGATCCGCCAGACGGAACGCGACCTCTGCACCCAGAACGGGATCACAGGGATCGTCGAGTTCCTCGTTGCGTACGACGGCCTGAGTCTGGTCGTGCCCGTCGCGAACACGTGGGCGCAGAACCTGACCGTGAGCCAGCTTTGCCGCATCTGGACGTCGAACGCGTCCGCGGGGGCGTGCGGTGGCGCCGGAGGCCGCGTTACGAGATGGAGCCAGATCGACCCGGGGTGGCCCGACGCCCCGATCGAACTGTACGGTCCCGGCACGGACAGCGGGACGTTCGACTACTTCGTCGAGGTCATCTTCGACGGCGTCGAGATGGAGCACACGGACCAGCACTTCCAGAGCGAGGACGACAACGTCCTCGTGCAGGGCGTCTCGAGCAACCAGTACGCACTCGGGTACTTCGGGTACGCGTACGCGGTCGAGAACACGGACAAGCTCCGGATCCTCGCGATCGACAACGAGACCGGTGCGGGGCCGATCGCCCCGAGTCACGACACGATCCGGAACGGGACGTATTCGCCGCTGAGCCGACCCCTCTTCGTCTACGCGAGCGCCGCGAGCCTCGCGAGGCAGGTCGTCCGCGACTTCCTGACCTACGGCTACTCGGACCCGGGCACCGTGCGCGTCGATGAGACGGGGTACGTGAGCCTGACGCTGACGGAGCGGCAGGCACAACGGTCCCAGATTCCGTAGGCCATCCCGGCAGGAGCGTGTGTGTTCGAGCGAAGTGCGGCCGAATCGGGACGGGCGGGCGCCCGCTCCGCTCTCGCCGGGCTGTCGCCGCAGTGGGTGTGGGCGCCCGGAGAGGCCATCGTCCGGATCCTCCTGTTCCTCGCCGCCGCCTTCGCCGTCATCGTGACGTTCGCGATTTTCTTCGTCCTCGTCGTGGACGCGCTCGAGTTCTTCACCCGCGTGAGCCCGGTCGAGTTCTACGGCGGCCTCGTGTGGAGCCCGGACATCCGCCACGTGTACGGCGTCCTGCCCCTCGTCGTCGGCACCCTGGTGATCGCGGGCGGGGCCGCGCTCATCGGGCTTCCGTTGGGTCTGAGCGCGGCCGTGTTCCTCCGCGAGTACGCCCCGGCGAAGGTCCGCGAGATCGTGAAGCCGGTCTTGGAGGTCCTCGCCGGGATCCCGACGATCGTGTACGGCCTCTTCGCTCTCCTGTTCCTCGCCCCCTACCTCCAAGCGACGTTCGGCGCCTCGTTCTTCAACGGGGCGAACGCGATCATCGTGATCGGGATCCTGATCATCCCCTTCGTCTCGAGTCTCAGCGAGGACGCGCTGACGGCCGTTCCGACGGAGCTCCGGGACGGCGCCCTCGCGCTCGGCGCGACGCGGATCGAGGCGACGGGCCGGGTCGTCGTGCCCGCCGCGTTCTCCGGGATCGCGTCCTCGTTCATCCTCGCATTCAGTCGCGCCGTTGGAGAAACGATGATCGTCCTCCTCGCTGCGGGACAGAACACGGACCTCTCGTTCGACATCTTCGACCAGATGACGACCCTGTCCGGTTGGATCGCGAAGCGCGCGACCGGTGACGTCGCATCGGGGACCACCGTGTATCTGGCGATGTTCGCGGCGGGCTTCACCCTCTTCATCCTAACCCTCGTCCTCAACTTGATTTCGGACCACCTCCGGGCTCGGTTCCGGGAGGTGTACGACTGAAGCCGAAGAGTCGGTCCGCCCGCAAGGCGAAGGAGGCGGCGTACCTGATTAGTTTCCTGGCAGGCATCGCCGTCGCCCTCGGGGCCCTCGCGGTCCTCATCGGGAGCATCGTCGGCGCGGCGCTTCCGGCGCTGAGCTGGAGCCGCGTGTTCAACTACGCGAACTCGACGGATCCGGCCACGGCGGGCTACGCGGCCGCGATCGTCGGCACGCTCTGGATCGTCGGCCTCACCCTCCTGTTCTCGTTGCCGCTCGGCATCGCGGCGGGAATCTATCTCGAGGAGTACGCCGGCCGGAGCCGGATCACCCGCGTCCTGCAGGCCGGCGTGACGAACCTGGCGGGGGTGCCGTCCGTCGTCTTCGGCCTCCTGGGGCTCGCCCTCTTCGTCCGCGCGCTCGGACTCGGCCCCATCGTCCTCGCGGGCGCCCTGACCCTCACGATCCTCGTATTCCCGTACGTCGTGATTACGACACAAGAGGCGCTCCGCGCGGTCCCCAACTCGATCCGGGACGCGTCCCTCGCCCTCGGCTCGACGAAGTGGCAGTCGATCCGGCGGCAGGTCTTGCCCGCGGCGACCCCCGGCCTCCTCACCGCCTCGATCCTCGCGGCGGCGAGGGCGATGGGGGAGACGGCGCCCCTCCTGGTGATCGGCGCCCTGTTCCTGCAGACGTTCCTCCCGTACGGGCCCGAGTCCGAGTTTGTGGCCTTGCCTGTTCAGATCTGGGCGTACGCGAGCCTGCCCGTCGGGGATTGGGGCGGCGTCGCCGCGGCCGGCATGCTGATCCTCCTCGTGATCCTGTTCTCCTTCAACCTCATCGCGATCGTGGCGCGGAACCGGCTCCAGAGGCAGAGGTGGTGAGAGGGATGAGACTCGTCGGCCGGGTCCGGGCGCAGCCGCCTCCTGACCCGGAGGAGACGGAGGCTGCACCGCAGCCGACGATTTCCGACGAGGTCTCCGACCCCGCGATCGAATCGCGCGGCCTCTCCGTGTGGTACGGCCGAAAGCAGGCGATCCGCCGGGTGAGCCTGAAGATGGCCCGCCACGACGTGACGGCGATCATCGGACCGAGCGGGTGCGGGAAGAGCACGTACCTCCGGGCGATCAACCGGATGAACGATACGATCCTGGGGTGCCGCACGGAGGGGCAGATGCTCGTCGACGGCGAGGACGTGTACGGCCCGAACGTGGACCCGGTCCTCCTGCGGCGGAAGGTCGGGTTGATCTTCCAGAAGCCGAACCCCTTCCCGAAAAGCGTCTACAAGAACGTCGCGTTCGGCGTGCAGCTCCACTACCGCGTGTCCGATTCGGAGCTGGACCGGGTCGTCGAGGCGGCGCTGCGCCAAGCGAATCTGTGGGATGAGGTGAAGGACCGGCTGGACGACAACGCCCTCGGCCTGAGCGGCGGGCAGCAGCAACGGCTTTGCATCGCCAGGGCCCTCGCGATCGAGCCGGAGCTCATGCTCATGGACGAGCCCTGCTCGGCGCTAGATCCCGTCGCCACGGCGAAGATCGAGGACCTGATTTTCGAGCTGAAGAAGGTGATGACGATCGTGATCGTGACGCACAACATGCAGCAGGCGGCCCGCGTGGCCGACCACACCGCGTTCATGTACCTGGGGCGCCTCGTGGAGTTCGATCGCACGAGGGACCTCTTCGAACGGCCGCACGAGGAGTTGACGGAAAACTACATTACGGGGCGGTTCGGGTGACGACGAAGGCGGAGCAGAGGAAGGCGCTCTCGGAGGGCCTCGCGACGCTGAGCGAGGACATGGCGACGATGGCGGAGCTGAGCGAACTCGCGATCCGCAAGGCCGTGGACGGGCTCGCGCGGCTCGACACCGCCGTCGCGGAGGAGGTCTTCACGCTGGACCAGGAGATCTACGGTCTCCAGGTCGAGATCGAGAAGACATGCGTGGACCTGATCGCCCTGCACGCTCCCGTGGCGCGCGACCTGCGGATGATCACGACGTCCCTCAAGATCACGACGGACCTGGACCGGATCGGGCGGTATGCGAAGGACATCTCAGAGATTACTCTCCAGTTCCACGGCGGCGAGACGCACTTCAAGAGACTTGTGAGCATCCCGCACATGGCGGACCTCACGATCGAGATGGTCGACAGCGCGATCAACGCGTTCCTGGAGAGGGACACGCCGTCCGCCGCGAAGCTCCAAGAGACGGACGACTCCGTCGACGCCCTCCACGACCAGGTGTTCCGGGAGGTCGTCACGTACATGATGGACGGCACCGTGACGGCCGAGGTCGGGGCCCGGTACATCCTCGTGAGCCGCTACCTCGAGCGGATCGCGGACCACGCGGTGAACATCGGGGAGCGCGTCGTGTACATGGTGACGGGGGAGCGCCTGCCCCGGATCCGCGCGGCGGATCGCGCGAAGCGGCATCACCCATGACCATCCATTGTCTCCGGCGGGAACCCCGATGGCCGAC
>JBQTHW010000295.1:0-3098 GCA_052389495.1 Methanobacteriota archaeon
TCGTCGTCAGGGTGAGGGACCGCGACGGGCGGCGCACCTGCACGGGCTTGACGACGCCCGTCACGCCGACCTTCGTCAGCTTGTACGAGTTGTTGAGCCGCTCGCCCTGGACGTCACGTGCGATGTCCACGCACCCCGGGCGGCCTAGGAGGCGCTCGGATTAAAGCTTGCCGCCGCAAGTCTCGCCGGCCGCACTCGAACGGTCGAAGCGGGAGGTCCCGCGGGCGGTCAGACGCGAAGCTCCCTCCATCGGCCTCGCCGGAAGTGGACGGAGATCACCGTGGCGCGGTACCAGTACTCCACGACGAGGGGGATCCACACCCCCACGATCCCGAGTCCGAGGACGAAGCCGAGCACGTACGAGAGAGGCAGCCGGAGGCCGTAGATCCCCGTGAGGGACGTGACGAGCGGGAACCGCGTGTCGCCGGCCCCGCGCAGCGCGCCGTCGATCGCGAAGAACACCCCGACCGCCGGGATGCTGACCGCGTGGATCCGGATGAACGTCACGGCGAAGTCGATCACCTCGGGGTCGGCGATGAACACCCGCGCGACGGCCGGCGCGAAGGCGAAGATCGTGAGCGCGATCGCGCCCATCACGCCGACGGACCACTTCGCCGCCTCCCACCCGCTCCGTTCCGCTGCGTCGGGGCGCCTCGCACCGAGGTTCTGCCCGACGAGGGCCGTCGCCGCGATCGCGAAGCCGAAGCCCGGCATGAACGCGAACATCTGGATCCGCATCCCGATCGTGTGGGCAGCGAGCACCTCCGTCCCGAAGCCGACGACCATCGCGACCCACACCATGAACGCTCCCTGGAGTGCGATCTGCTCCGTGGCGGCCGGCCATCCGATCCGGAAGATCCGGCGGATCGTCGCGCGGTTCGTCCACGGGCCGTGGAGCGTCAGCCGGAGTTTCTTCGTACCGCGAAGGAAGATCGCGACGTAGGCGAGGGCCCCGGCGAGGAACGAGAGGCTCGTGCCGATGGCGGCCCCGACGACTTCGAGGCGCGGGATCGGGCCGAGGCCGAAGATGAGCACGTAGTTCGCAGCGAAGTTCACGACGTTCACGCCGGCTCCGATTGCAAGCGGCGTCACCGTGTCGCCCGCGCCCCGAAGGGCTGACGCACCCAGGAACGACAGAAACTGGAAGAACACGGACAGGGACACGACGCGGATGTACGCGGACCCGAGCGACACAACGTCCGGCAAGGCACCGAAGGCCGACAGGATCGGCTCGGCGGCGAACAGTCCGACCACGAGGAGGGGGACGGAGAGGAGCGCGCCGAGGACGAGGCTCTGCTTGAGCACGTGGTCCGCCTCGTCGAAGCGTTGCGCGCCGACGGCCCGGGCGACGAGGGCGATCGTCCCCGAGCTGACGGCGATCATCACGCTGAAGAAGAGGAAGATGAACTGCCCCCCGAAGCCCACTGCGGCGACCGCCGTCGGGGCGAGGGCGCCGAGCGACCCGACCATGATCAGGTCGACCGTCACGGTGAGGGTCTGGAGGAGGTTCGCGACCATCACGGGCCACGCGAGCGTGACGACGCTCGACGGAATCGAGGCCGTCCGACCCGGCGCGGAGACGGTCCGGACGTCCTCGGCCATCCGCCCGCGCGAGTCGGCGGAGCTATTTGGGCCTTCGGGTCCGCGCCTCGTCCGCGTCGCCGACGACCTGCACGAGGACCTCGCGCCGGCGCGGCTTGTTGTCCAGCTCCAGGAACACGACCTGCTGCCACGTCCCGAGGACGGGCGCACCGTCCACGACGGGCACGGTGAGACCCGGACCGAGGAACGTCGCGCGCACGTGGCTGTGGCCGTTCCGATCGCCCCAGCGCGCGTCGTGGCCGTACGGGATGGACTCGGGGACCAGCCGCTCGAGCGCGGTCGGGATGTCCGTCGTCATGAGGCCGGGCTCGAACTCGTTTGCGACGATCGCGCTCGTACTGCTCGGGGTGTAGACGCAGACGAGTCCGTGACGGATCCCGGAGCGTCCGATCGCGGCGACGACCTGACGCGTGACGTCGACCGCCTCGACGCCGCCGCGGGTCTCGAGGGCGAACGACTCGTGGTACGTGGCCATGCGCGGTCGATGGCGGCGCCCCACGAAGAAGGTTACCGCGTCGAGCCGTCGTCCTCGCCGCCAAGGGGGAAAGAAAGGGTCGCGAGGGCCGCTCCCGACGCCTCGCGGCGCCGGGCGCCCGAAGCCCTCGCGGGTGGGCGTTGGTTGGGGGAGGAGTGATTCGTCTGGCTCAGCGGAGCCCGATGAAGCCGTCGTCGTCGAACGCGACGGGCCCGAGGTCCCACGACGCCTCGACGGTCTCGGGGGCCTGCACCTGGACGTCGACCGCGTGGCTGCTTTGCGCCTCGATCTCCCGGGCGACGCTCTCGACCTCCTCGGCGACCGTCGTGAGGAAGGACCGCTCGAGGTGGTCCACGACGCCTTGCACGACGGCGAGGACGACCTGGTTGACGACCTCCATCGCGTCGTGGAACGCGAGCTGGTCCGCGAACTTGTCGAGGGAGTTGTTGTCGACGACGATCACGGAGTCGGCCTCCGCTCGGAGGCGCTCGAGGCCCGCCTGCGCCGTCGCCGTGCGTCCCTCGACCTCGAAGGGCAGGATCCCCACGGCGATCGTGACGGCGCCGTTCGCCTTGGCCGTGCGCGCGATCACGGGCGCCGCGCCCGTGCCCGTGGCACCGCCGAGGCCCGCGACGACGAATACGATGTCCGAGGACAGGGCGTCCCGCAGGATCCGCTCGGACGACTCCGCGGCGGACGCGGCGGCCTCCCGGCGGTCCTCGCCGTCGACGTGCGGGAGGAGGACCTTCGTGTCCGCCTCCGCCTTCGACAGGCCCGCGGCGTC
The DNA here is from genome assembly GCA_052389495.1 of Methanobacteriota archaeon. Lineage (GTDB taxonomy): Archaea > Thermoplasmatota > Thermoplasmata > RBG-16-68-12 > RBG-16-68-12 > RBG-16-68-12. Next base: position 2,862 of record JBQTHW010000295.1, read on the forward strand.
CCCGTTCACGGCGACGGTCTCGACGCCCTTGAGCTGGCGGTCGTACAGCGTGCTCACGACGTTGCCGCCGGCGCCGCCCACCCCGACGACGCTAATCCTCGGGTCGACGGCGTCGTCGAACAGGGCGCTGATGACCTCGTATTCGTCGTCGCGGGCCTCGGCGGCGCCACGGGCACGGGCGCGGCGCCCGTGATCGCGCGCACGGCCAAGGCGAACGGCGCCGTCACGATCGCCGTG
>JBQTHW010000296.1:0-4553 GCA_052389495.1 Methanobacteriota archaeon
GCGACGATCTGGGACATCATGGGCCACACGGAGTTCGGGCACCTCGTCGCGGACACGTACTTCGCGGGGGCCAAGGGGATCCTCGCCGTGGCCGACCTGACGCGTCGCGAGACGTTGGAGAACCTCGAGGACTGGGTCAACGGCGTGCGACAGGTTGCGGGGAACGTGCCCGTTCTGATGGTCATCAACAAAGGGGACCTCGCCGGCCGGGCCACGTTCGGTCCCGCCGAGGTGCGCGAGGTCGCCGAGGGATTCGGATGCCCCCACGTGACGACGTCCGCGAAGACCGGGAAGATGGTCCCTGCCGCGTTCCGCATCCTCGGCACGATGATTGCCACCGCGGAACTCGGGCTGTCTTCGGACGGAATCGTCGCGCCGGTCGCCGCCCCGTCGGCATGAGCCGACGGCGTCTGATCGCCCATGGGCGATGACGAGGCCCCGGAGGAGGCGTGCCCCGCGGACGCGTGGACAATCCCGCGGGCATCGGCCATTCCGGTCCCGACGGAAACCGGACTTCTTGGCCGAGGCCCACCGACGCTCGTCCTTCTCCCGAGGACGCCCCGCGCACCCTCAGTTGCTGCTGTAGAACACGTTTCCGGGGCCGAGCCAGTCGGGCCCCTCGCCCCATGCGAGGTGGGACCGGCAGCGTCCGTCGACCGCGTGGCCGTGGTAGTCGCCGTACGGGAACGGGAAGGATGCCACGGTGACCTTCGTAATCGCGCCGAAGCTCGCGCCGCCGTTCGAGGATGTGCGGTAGAAGACGTCCCAGCCGCTCGTGCCCGTCGGATCCGTCGTGTGGTACCAGCTCACGCGCACGTCGTTCGTGCCGCACGACGCCATCGCCGGGAACGAGTTCCAGTTGTTGTCGCCCGAGTCGATCCTCTGCCGCGCCGTCCACGCAACGCCGTCCGTAGACTTCGTGAAGAACAGGCGCGGGGCCGCCTTCTTCGCCTCCGGTGCGTTGTACGTCATGTACAGGATCCCTGCGGAGTCAATCGAGATCGGGTTCTGCGCGGAGAAGAACGCGAAGCCGCACGGGCTCACGGGGCAGTCCGGGGGCGGTGGCACGGCGTCCACGAGCGTGTTCACCCACGTCACGCCCCGGTCCGTGCTCTTGCTCACGACGATGTTCACGACGCTGGGCGCACCGCCCGTGCCATCCCAGGCGACGACCACATGGCCCAGGCCGTTCACGACGACCCCGGCCGGGAAGCCGACGCCGAAGTTCTGGTTCGGGTTGATGAACACCGTGCTCCACGTCGTCCCGGCGTCGTGGGATGCGCTGACGTACAGCTTCGTCCCGCTCGCGTGCGCGATGTAGACGTCGGAGCCGCGCAGGCCCATGACGGGCTTGTCCTGCGCCTTCGCCTTCCCATCCGTCTCGACGGGCGCCGTGAACGTCCGGCCACCGTCGAAGGACTTCACGAGGTACACGTTCGACTCGGACGCCTTCTGGAAGTTGCCCGCGATGAAGGACACGTACACGACGCCCGCGGCGTCGGTCAGCACCCACACGTCCGCGAAATCGGGACCCAGGTTCGGCGCGACGTCGATCGGGGCGGAGAAGCTCGCCCCGCCATCCGTTGAGGACTGGAAGAAGATCCGGAAGTTGAACGCGCCGGGCACCGCGTGCATCCAGCCGACGTAGACGTTCGAGCCGAACGTCGCCACGCTCGGCTCCCAGTCGTCTCCCGCGGCGAAGCCGAGCCGCACGGGGACGGCGAAACCCGTCGGCGGGACGCCCTCCGTCGCGATCGACACGAGGACGACGGCGGCCAGCGCGATGGTCCAGAAGATCAGAACTCTCGAAACGACCTGACCTCTCACCCAAAACCCCTCGCAGGGTGCATCGCGTTCGCCGTCATATATCCGTTTGGTCGCCGCGCCGGAACGCCCGTTCGAATCCGTTGTCAACCTCCGACGTTGACAAAGAAACCTTATCGCCGGACCCGCCGTGGTTACGGCGCCGACCGCCCGCAAGGGATGGGAACGTCGTGCGAGCCGCACCGCGCACACCGGGTCCCCGCACGAGGACGTACCACCTCGTGATCTGGTGGATGGCCCAGGCGCCCTACGCCGCGGTCTTCGGCAACCGCATCGCCGCGGAGGCGGCGGCGCGCGTCCGCAACGCAGTGATGGTGACCCTGTCCGGCTGCGACGTCGAGATCGACGGGGTCAACGACTTCTACCGCCGGGACGAGGAGGACCGACCGATGCCCGCGGAATGGCGGGACCTCGTCGGGCAGGTCCGCCTGCCATGGGGCCAAGAGGACGCCCTCGCGGACGCGGCGACGTAGCCGCGGACGACTCGGTTGAACCGCGGGATTCGCGGCTCTTCCTCCCGGGGATTCCAACACTCGACGTGCCGGCCGGGAACCGAGGGCGCGAAGGACTCGTGGCGTCCGGCTCGCGCCATCGGACTGGGCTCCATCCACGAAGGACCGCGTTAGCGGTCCACGTGCCGGTCCGAACGTCTTTACGCGACCGACGGGTTCGCGGGATCGTTGCTCGATTCGACCGTGATCCGGGCCCTCGGAATCGTCATGTCGCTCGGAGCGCTCGCGGGACTGCTCCTGTTCCGGCGCGGCCAGGCCCCCGGCGGGCATCCCCGCGACGTCCGTGCCGCGGACAACCCGCCCCGCATCCTGCAGGTCCTCTGGCCGATCCTCGTCGCCATCGCGACGTTCTCTCCGATCCTCGCCGCGGTCGCCCCGGAGGTCGCGACCTCGACCGTCCTGAACCTCACGGTCCCGTTCGACACGGCCGTCCAGATCGTCGGGTTCCTCCTGTGGGGTGCGGGCGGCCTGCTCGTGATCTGGAGCGGCCGCACGCTCGGTCGGTTCATGGTCGTCGACATCGCCGTCTCGACGGACCACGAGCTCGTCCGAACGGGCCCGTACGCGCGGATCCGGCATCCGACCTACGCAGGAGCGATCGCCATGGCGATCGGCGTCGCCCTCCTGTTGCTGAGCATTCCGCTCATCGCAACCGCGATCCTGACCGCCCTCATCGCCAACTACCGCGCGGGGAAGGAGGAGCGGCTGCTCGCGTCGCCGAAGGGGCTCGGGGACCCATACCGCGCGTACATGGCGAGAACGGGCCGGTTCCTACCGCGAATCCGCGGCTGACGCCGCGAGCCACCGACGCGCGGGCGCGCGCAGCCGTTCCGGAAGCCGAGGAACATTCGCGAGGACGACCGGGTCTGTCGGATCCATGGCCTCCGAGGCGAGGAGGCCCTCGTCCTTCGCGATCCCTGTCAGTTCCGCGCGGCCTCCATCTTCGGCTGTGGCGATGCGCGCGAGGCGCTCGCGCAAATCCCGAGGAATCCGGTCGGATGCGAGGAGTCGGCGAAGCTCCGCATGGGCTTCGGGTTCCGGCACGGAGGTGAGGTGGAGCGCCGCGTACAGGGTCCGGAGCGGGACGGTGAACTCGTCCTGGGCGAGGGCGTGCGCGAGGACGCGGGACCGATCCGCCCGCGTGGCGCTCCTGACGAGGGACCGATCGAGGAATATGGCGTACAGGAGGTGGAGGAAGTGGAGCACGGTGAACGCGTCCGCGTCGATGAGGGAGCGCGCGAGGCCCAGGAGCCGTCCGGGGGCCCGGGCGCCGACGGCGAACGCGTCGTGCTCGCCGTGGGGGAGGGGGAGGAGGTCGAACGCATGCTCGACGACGGCGCGCAGCGCGGTCGGCGGCAAGGCGGCATCGTCGAGGAGATGCACCGCGAGCTCCCCGAACAGCCGCGGATCTCGGAGGCGTACGACCAGGTCCTCCGTGCTGTCGTCATCCGAGTGGGTCAGGCGGGGCAGGAAGCGCCGCGCGCGCGCCGCAAGCACGGCGGCGGCCTCCGCCTCGAGACGCAGGTCCGCGCGGAGCGCCTCGACGAGGGCATCCATCGGGACCCGGACCGAGCCCGCCTGGATATTCCTTTCGCGGAGCCGATTATGCTCCGCCGCATCGTGTCCAGCATGGTGCACGTTGAAATACGTTCCGCGGGATGCCGGGTCGGAGGGGCACGGGCCGCGTACGGCCCGGGTCGGGGGGGAGTCCGTGCATCGGTGGTCGCGCCGCGCGCCGGTCGTCATGCTCGCCCTGCTCGTCCTCGTCGTGCCGATCGGAACGGACGCGCTCGTCGACGATTTCGAGGAGGACTTCTGGCTTCCGTTCACGCACTTCAACCTCGGCGACCGCGCGTCCGCCGGGTACGCGACCGGGGTCGCGCGCTCGGGCGACCGGTCCTACCGCGTCGCGATCGACGGATGGTCCCTCCGCGACTTCGGATCCGCGTATGGATATGCGATCTACACGATCCGCGGCGGCCCGGTGGCGCGTCTCCATGTGTCGCTCCTCCACACGTCCCTCCAGGATTCGGCTCCAAGCCCTTCCGACGCGTTCGCGGCGGGGGTCTCCCTCGAGCTTCTCGACGCGCAGTACCGGACCTTGGGGTCGATGCGCTACGTCACCGCGTACCGGCCCAGCGTCGGATCGGGCCGTTGCGCCCCGACCCAGTCCGACGTCGTGCTCGCGCGCACCCCGCCGATGGGCGGCTGGTACGA
>JBQTHW010000297.1:0-2278 GCA_052389495.1 Methanobacteriota archaeon
TGGCGACCCGGTCGACGTTGTCGCATGTCACGGTGATCGTCCGGTCTCGGTCCGGAAGCCCCGCCGCGTCCGCGGGAAGCACGAGGTCCCCCTCGACGGGCTCGTGGAGCGGCATGCCGCGCCGCAACCGCCCGCTCACGATTCGGTTGAACAGGAACGACTGGTAGCCGTGGACGAACATCATCAGGAGGTTGAACGGCAGTTCGCGCAGCGCGCCGACGACGTCCTGCGGGTCGACGACGAGGCGGTTGAGGATCGCCTTCTCGAACCCGTACGACTTCGGGTACGCGCGCAGCGCCGCGCGCGCGTCGCCGGAGTCCTCGTACGCCCGGCGCACCTCGAAGGACGCCTCGTCCTCTCCTTCGATCGGGTTCCCGACGTACGCGTTCACGGCCTCACGGAACTCGCCGCGCACGATGTGCCGCCCGACGACGTGCGTGACCGGCCGCACGGACCCGAACCGCTGGACGCCGAAGAAGTTCGGGAAGCCCCCGAACGCGCGGAGCTGCCGCGTGGTCTCCTCGACCGCGTCCGATGCGCGGGCTCCGGAGAGGCCGAGGTCTCGGACGACGATCCGGAAGCGATTGCCCGCGAGGTCGCCGATCTCGAGCGGGACATCCGCGCGGTAGGCGTCGAGCACCTCGACGTCACGGAGGCGCATCTCCCTCAGGTCGCCCGGGTCGACGCCTTCGAAGGAGAACAGGCGCGAGGTGACCGCCCGTTTGTCCTTCGTCCCCGCGAATCCGATCCGCCGCCGGCTGATCCGCAGGATTCGCGCGAGCTGACGCACGAGGCGGTTCGTCTCCCAGTCGCGAACGCGCAGCCGGGCGATCGCGTACGCGCCGACGTCGGACGGAGGCGGCGGGGAGGAGAGCTCGTCGACGACGAAGTCGTCCGTCTCGCCCTTGATCGAGCCCCCGACGCCGGGCGACGAGGTGAGGTATCCCTCGATCCCGACGTCGCGCTCCATGGGCCTACGCGAGTTCCTCGTCGAGGAGCCGCTTCGCACTCGAGTACTCCGAGGCGAGCCCCTCCGCGACCTTCTTCAGGACGGCCTGGGGATTGCCCTTCCGCGTGACGATCGTCAGGACGGGCTTGTCGAGCTGCGGGTGGCCCGTGAAGTAGCGGGCGTCCGAGACGTCCTCGTTCTTCAGGAGGGCCGTGAGGAGCGGGTAGATGACCGTGTCGTCCGGGTTCGAGATCTCGATCCGGAGGGAGTTCTTCTCTCTCTCGAGGAGACGGAGCTGCATCGAGGCCGGCCCACGTCGCTCCGCGTCTTAAGCTTTTGCGGGCCGCCGACACCTCCCGGCGTTCACGTCCGCCGCGGAACGGTCGCCTGGATGCGAACGGCCTCGATCCTCGAGGATGCCACGATGGTGCCCGGCATGAGGGAAACCACCCGGTCGAGTGCGGCCTGTCCTTGCGGTTCCGAGGCCCCGGAAGACGTCGTGAACTCGATCGTCAACATGGGACGGGCACCCGCCATCACATGATCCTTCGAGTCGAAGCGCTTCGTCGTCTGGGACGATGCTTCGTTGCCGATCACGATCCACCCGAAATTCGTCTGCGGTTGGTCAAGCCAGCGCTGCGCGTCCGCCGCGAGCCCCGGGGTCGACCCCCAGGTGTAGGAGCCGACCTGGTCGACCGTCACCGTGGCGCTCGCCGTCAGCGCGAAGTCCCCGCCTGCGGCGCCCCATAGCTGGGTGTTGTAGAACCGATGAATCCACGTCGCATCTCCGGTCGCCGACGTGACGCATCCGCCTTCGTTCGCGGTCGCATCCGAGGCGCCTTCCCCCCAATCCGCGAGGAGCGCGTGGAGCGAGACGGGTTCTGGCCCCGCCGCGGTCCGGGACATGCTTAGGGTCAGGCTCGCACCCACGATCGTCGCCCCGGCCGGGATGCTCGCGCCCACGTTGAACGCGATTACGGCGCGCCGACGGGAACCCGCGAGGGTCCGGCCCGCGAAGAAATATTGCCCCATCCCATTGCTGAGTGACCCGTCCGTCGTCTGGCACAAGGTGTTGTCCTTCGTTGGAGTCAGATGCACGGACTGGGTCGGGGGCCGGTAGACGCCCGCGACGGAGGACAACTCCCCCGCCTTCACCTCGACCGTCTGCGGAGCGGGTGTTGAGAACCCGGGAACCGGCTCGTAGGAGACCGTGTACGTCCCCGGCTCCATGGACTGCCACATGCCCCAGTCGTTCCTTGAGATGCCGTCCACGAAGACCGTCGCCGCGGGCGCACCGGACGTCGTCACGCGGAGCGCGCCGTGGACGTT
>JBQTHW010000298.1:0-12796 GCA_052389495.1 Methanobacteriota archaeon
GATCGCCGCGAGGGTCGCGATGCTGATGGCTAGGTTCGCGCCGTAGCCTGCGAAGAGGAGAATCCGGCCGGGCTGGGTCTGCAACGCATACGTGAACAGGATCGACCCGATGCTCGAAATCGCCGTCACGATGATCGTGCCGACGAGGAGCGTATTGAACGCAGAGCGGACCGCCTCCGCGACCACGGCCGCGGGCGACCCCGGCGGAAGGGACAAGATCGCTAGCGCGAACCAGAATCCCAAAGAGAAAGCGCCGACGAAGCCCAGGATGAACAGGACGAGGGACACGATCACGTTGCGGGAATGAGCCGCCCCGAACGCCTTCCGGCCCAGGATCACAAGGATAACGCCAATCAGGACCAGCAGCCCGCCGATGACGCCGATGATCGGAATCCACCCTAGCAGCGTCCCGATCAGGAGGAGCAGGATCCCCGTCTTCGTGCGGTCGATTTGCTTCCGGCGCTCCATCTCCCAGGGCGGGGGCCCGTAGACGAATGGCATCGGCGCGGTCGGGGGCCCGTACATCGGGGGGGCGCCGAACGCGGGCGGGGCTCCCGGGGCGGCGGCCGGCGGCACGGCCATCGGCGGCGCGGCCGTCAGCGCCGACCCGCAGTTCGTGCAGAACTGGAAGCCCGGTTGGTTCGTGAAGCCGCACTTCGAGCACACGGCGCCGAGTGCCATCGCCTCTCCACCCGGGCCGCGGGAAGGGGCCGTCCCACGATATAGTTTCCCTACCGTCCGAGGAGGGAGAGAAACCTTTTCCCACGATTCGCAGTCGTAGGGAGGATGGTGTCACCGGGAGGCGTGGATGGCTGGGTGGCGTTCGAGCTCGGACGGCTCAACGCGGGCCTCGTGACGGAGAAGAAGAGCCTCGCGGGGCTTCGCACGGAGGCCCGGCCCGCGTGCCGCACGCGGCAGGGCGGGGAGCATGCGTTCGACCGCGACGCGCTGGACCGGCTCGCCGCCGTCTGCGCGCCGGACGAGGCGGAGGCCCTCCGCCTCCCGATCACCGTGTTCGCGAGCGGGGACCTCGAGGACACCGCGTACGTGAGCGACGCGCTCGCCGCGAAGGCCCTGCGCGCGATCGAGGGGTTCGGGGCGGCGTTCCCGTTCCGGGACGGTCGGATGCACCTTCCGCACTCCCTCGCGATCGACCTCGTCCGCCGGTCCGGCGGAACGATTCAGGTCGCGTTCGCCTGAGCCCTACGGCGTCCCCGGCGCCGGCTTCTCCTTCCGAGAGGCCCAGAAATCCTCCGGCACGTCGTCGTAGACGGAGGCGGCCTTCTCGGCCTCCTCCTTCGCCCGTTGCGCCTCGACGAGCTCCGCGATCCGCTCCTTGCGGAACATCCAGTAGTGGATGCGCCATTCGCGCCCGTCGTACAGGGTCGTCTCCTCCCGCTCCGTCGTGAGGATGCCCGAGTCCTCGAGCATGTAGAACGCGTCGCGGTCCTCCGGCTCGAGGACGTTGTCGATGATGCGCTCGGAGTACCCGAAGAAGTTGAGGACGTGCTGCGCCATCGCGCGCGCCTCCTCCTCCTTCATGCCCGTCCGGTCGATCGAGTTCTTGATCGCACGGGTGAGGTCGTCCACGGTGAGCGTGCCGGCGGGGCCCCGCTCCGGCTTCGTCTTGATCGCCATGGGTCGCCTCGGGCGCTTCCTATTGCTGGGAGGAGCTATTTAATGCTTCTCGGCCGCCGCGCTCCGCTGATTATCAACCTTCCCGTTTCCCGAGCGGCCAATAAAGTTAACGAGGTCGGACAACGTATGCGTCGCGGGATGGCGCAGGGCGTCGAGTGGGTCGAGCCCGCCAGGGGCCACGAGGGGACCGGATTGCCGAAGGACCTCGAGGACGAGGTGCGCGAACTCCGCGACCAGATGCGCCGTCTCCAGGACCAGGTGAGGGCGCTGGCCGTCGGGCGGAAGGCGACGAACGATCGCGTCCCGACCCACATCGAGGGCTTCGACGCGGCCCTGGGCGGCGGCATCCCGCGCGGCCATGCGGTCGTCCTCGCCGGTCCGACGGGCGCGATGAAAACGTCCCTCGCCCTGTACACGCTCACGCGCAACCGGGCGAACGGGATGCGCGGCGTCTACGTGACGATCGAGGAGGGACGCGACTCGATCGCGGAGACGATGCGTCGCCTCGGCCTCGGCGATGCGGAGGACGCCATCGTGGACATCGGCCGCCTGCGGCTCGAGCACGCGGGCGCGGAGGACGTCCGCGACTGGATGCAGGTGTTGCGGGACTACCTCGAGCGCCGGCACGAGAAGGAGGCGATCGGCCTCGTCGTGATCGACTCCCTGAACGCCCTCTCGGACCTCGCACGGCTCCGCAGCCCGCGGGGCGACCTGTTCCACTTCATGAAATTCCTGGAGGACCGTCTCGGCGTGACGACGATCCTGATCGTCGAGACGGACGACGCGGCCGCGACCCCCCTCGACGGGCGCGTGCAGAACCTCGCGGACGGGATCCTCGAGCTGCGCTTCAGCGGGGCCGGGGAGGGCCGCGTCGAACTGCTCCTGCGCTGCGCGAAGATGCGCCACGCGACGCACTCGAGGGACTACTTCGTCCTGTCGTATGCGGACCGGAGGTTCGTCGCGCGACCGTACGCGGAGGGCTCGCGCGGCGGCCGGGGACGTCGCGGGTGAGCCGTCAGAAGGCGCCCTTGATCTTCGCGCGATCGATTTTGATCCCGGCGGGCGTGGCCATGAGGAGGTTCTTGCCGACGACCGCAACGTCGCCGCCGCAGTCGCGGACCGCGCCCCGGAGCTCCGCCGTGATGCGCTTCAGGGCGAGGTCGTCGGCCGAGAGGCTCGTGTAGTCCAGGAGCAGGATGTTTCCGTTGTACACGTGCGTCGCGAGGTCGTTGATGTCCTCGAACCGGTAGATCTCCGCGACCTTCACGAGGTGCTCGACCGGCTCGCCGAGCGCGCCACCCTCCGCCTCGAAGTTCAGTTCGCCCAGGTCGATGTACGTGTCCGCCTCGGCGGCCGTGGCGCCTTCCGCGAGTCGCCTGAACGGCTTCTTGATGAACGCCATCCCAAATCCCTTCCGCGGCGCCGCGTAGCCGGCACCTCGAATTTAAAGGTATCGCGGAGGTAGATTCTCCCGGGTGGGTTCCTCATGAAGGCCGGATGTCGCATATGTGGGGCCATATAATAACCGTGAGCGGATGTGGCACTGGGGGGTCGCGGAAGGAGTCGCCTCATAACGTTTAAGAAGGAGCCCTCTCTGTCGGCTCCGCGATGGCCTACGATGTGATCATCGTCGGCGGCGGACCCGCTGGGCTGACCGCGGGGATCTACGCGCGGACGCGCGCCCTCAGCACCCTGATCCTCGAAGCCCAGGCCGTCGGTGGGCAGCTCACGTGGCTCTACCCGACGAAGTCCGTGTACGACTACCCGAGCTACATCGCGACGGAGGGGGGTGAGCTCGGCGACCTGTTCACGCTCCACGCGAGGGAGAGCGGCTCGGAGGTCGTACCCGAAGAGGTCGTGGACCTCGAGCGCACGCCGTCCGGGTTCCGCGTGCGGACGCGGCCCGGTGCGGCGTACGACGGCCGGTCGATCATCCTGGCGATGGGGATGGGGCTGTTCGAGCCGAAGCGACTCGGAATCCCGGGCGAGGCGGAGTTCGAGGGGCGCGGCGTCGAGTACCGGGTCCGCGACCGCCACGAGTTCACGGACAAGCGTGTCGTCGTCGTGGGCGGGGGCGACAGCGCCCTGGAGATCGCCCTCGAGCTCGTCGCGACGGCGAGCCACGTGATCCTCGTCCACCGGCGCGAGCAGTTCCGGGCGATGGAGAAGAACGTCGAGGCGGTCCTGAAGTCCCCGATCGAGGTCGTGTACGACGCCGAGGTGACGAGCATCGAAGGCGACGACGGGGTGAGGCGGGCGGTCGTATACGACAACCGCACCCTCAAGAAGTCCGTGTTCGACGTCAACGCGGTGATCGTGAACATCGGCTTCGAGCCGAAGATCACGCCGCTCCCTCGGTGGGGGATCGAGCTCGAGGGGGAACGGCTGATCCGGGTGAAGGCGGACATGTCGACCTCCGCGCCCGGGATTTTCGCGTGCGGGGACATCGTCTCGTATCCGGGAAAGGACAAGCGGATCGTCACGGGATGCGGGGAAGCGGTGACCGCCGTGATGTCCGTCTACAAGTTCCTCCGCTCGCCGTACTGGGCGTGACGGCGGCGTCACGCCTCCGGCTCGCCGAGGGCCCACAGCGCGTCCCCGACGTGGTGGATCGTCTCGATCGCCTTGCCCTTCTTCTCGCGGGCCATCGTCGGCCCGTCCATGAGCGCACGACCGACCGCGAGGGGGCGGCGATGGCGCTCGTCGCGCACCCACACGAAGTCCCCCTCCCGGATCGCGGGGTCCGCGTCGACGATCCCCGGCGCCATGACGTCCGCGCCGTTGTACACGAACGGCACGGCGCCCATGTCGACGGTCACCTGGCGCCGGGTGGCAGGGAACGCGAGGAGTCCGCGGACGGTCGGCGCGATCGCGCCGGTGAGCAGGAGCGCGACCGCGTCGGGCCCCAGGAACAACAGGCGCAGGTCGCCCGCCTCGCCCTCGTCGACGGCCGGGTCGCCTCCGGGGAGGTCCATGCCGAACTCCGACGCGAGTCGGCCGAACCAGTCCGTGACGTCCTTGCGTCGGAGCCGCGTCCGGCGGCGCACGCGGAGGACCACGGGGTCGGGATGCGCCGGCGGGAGATAACCCTTGTCCGGAGGGGACAATTATCCCGTTAGATTAATGAAAATCACGGACCCCCGGCGGCGAGGAGCGCCCGCGCCCGTTCCGACGACGGATTGAGGGTGAGGGCCCGATCGACGAGCCGCCTCGCCCGGTCGTCCCGACCGAGGGCCCGGCACGCGAGGGCGGCGTCGCACCAGTACACGTCGTCGCGGGGGTTCAGCCCGATCGCCGCGTCGAGGGCCCGCAGGGCGTCCCTCGGCCGACCGGCGTCCAGGAGGAGCTGCGCCTTCCGGTGGAACGCGACGTCCCGGGCGGCCGTCGCGCGGCGCGCGGCGGCATCGCACGCGGCGACGGCGTCGTCCGTCCGGCCGAGGCGGCCGAGCAGCTCCGCCCGCAGCAGGCACACCTCCGCGTCGGAGCCGTCCATCGCGTCGACCCGTACGAGCGCCTCGCCCGGCCGCCCGAGCTCCGCGAGGGCTCTCGCGACGGCCATGCGCGCCTCGGGATCCGGTCCGAGGGCCTCCGCCTGTTCGAGGATCGGCAGGGCGTCCGCCGCACGCCCGGCGCGGAGGCGGGCGACGCCGGCGGCGAGCCACACCGCCCGTTCCTCCGGGAACGCCTCGCGTGCGCGGTCCGCGGCCGCGATCGCGTCGTCCGCCCGGCCCGTCTTCAGCCGCAGGGACGCGAGCCGCACGGACGGCTCCGCGACGCGCGACGTCGCGGCGGCGGCCTCGTACGCGACAAGCGCCTCGTCGTCCCGGTGGAGGTCCTCGAGCAGCTTTCCGCGGAACAGCAGGATCTCCGGGTTCTGGGGTTCGATCTCGAGCGCCCCGTCGAAGCACCGCAGCGCCTCGTCGTAGCACCGCTCCGCCTCGAGGGCGTTCCCCATCTCCTCGAGGATCCGCCCGCGGAAGATCCACGCCTCGTCGTACGCCGGATTGAGGATCAGCGCGTTGTTGAGCGCGTCGCGCGCCTCTTCGAGCCGCGAGAGCCCGTGGAGGACCTCCGCCTTCGCCATCCACGCGTGGTCGTAGTTCGGGTTCAGCTCGAGACTCTGGTTGATCAGCTCGAGGCCCTCCTCGTGCCGTCCGAGCTTGTCGAGGGCGTGGCCCTTCGCGTACAGGGCGTAGTCGAAGTCCGGCCGGATCTCGAGGGAGCGGTCGTGGTAGCGGATCGACTGCGCGTGCCGGCCCATCTTGTTGAGCGCGTTCCCGATGTTGTTCCACGCGATCTCGTACGTCGGGTTCACGTCGATCGCCTTCTCGAAGTACGGGACCGACTCCTCGTAGCGGCCGAGGTTGTACAGCGCGTTCCCGAGGTTGTTCCAGAGCACCTCGTCGCCCCGGTCGAGCTGCGTCGCGCGCTGGTACGCCTCGACGGCCTCCTCGAGCCGGTTCACCCCGTGGAGCGTGTACCCCTTGTTGTACCACGCCTGCTTGTACCGCGGGTTGATGTCGAGCGCCTTCTCGTAGCAGCGCAGCGCCTCGTCGTGGATGCCGAGCATGAAGAACGTGAAGCCCTTGTTGTTCCACGCCTCCTCGTTGAGCGGGTTGAGGCCGAGCGCCTTCTCGTACGCGTCGACGGCCTCCTCGTACCGCTCGAGGGAGTACAGCGCGCCGGCGAGCCCGACCCAGGCGGCCTCGTCGTCCGGCGTCAGGCCGACCGCCGCTCGGTACGCCTCGATGGCGGCGTCCGACTTGCCGAGCTCCTCGAGGAGATGCCCCTTCCGCGCCCACACCTCCGCGTTCGTCGCGTCCGCCTCGTTCAGCGCGTTGTACGCGGCGAGCGCCTGCTTCGTGCGCCCGAGGCGGGCGAGGGCGAGCGCCTTGTCCGTCAAGGCTTCCGAGTAGTCCGGCCGGATCGCGAGCGCCCGGTCGTACGCCTCGATCGCGCGCTCGAGCTGCGCGAGGTACGCGAGCGCGTTGCCCCGGTTGTACCAGGCGATCTCGTAGGCGGGGTTGCGCTTGAGCGCCTCGTCGTACGCGTCGACGGCCTCCTCGTGCCGGCCGAGGCTGTCGAGGGCGACCCCTTTGTTGTTCCATACGACATGGTCCTCGTAGCCCATCGCGACCGCGCGGTCGTAGTGCGGCACGGCGTCCGCGTAGCGGCGGGCGTCGCACAGGGCGTTCCCCTCGAGGAACTCCGCCTCCCCTCGGGCGAGGTCCTTCGACCGCCTCGTGACGACGGACGGTCCCGTGGTGGCGGCGTGCATCGACGGGGCGCGCATCCCGGGCGGCGGGGCATAAACCTTCCGCGGTCGCGGTCAGGGATGAGAGCATGCGAGAAGCGGGGCCTCAGGTTTAAGTACGCAGGGACGGTTGGAACCGCCCCGAGGCGGCCCGTGACGACCGTAGATATGGAGGCCTTCTCCAAGTCCAAGATCATGGAGCTCCCTCGGAACGTCGTCGTGGGCCACGACGCGATCCAGCAGGTCGGCGAAGTGTGCGCGACCCTCAAGCTCGGCCGGCGCTCGCTCCTCGTGGCGGACAAGGTCACGATGGACGTCGCGGGCGACGTCGTCGTGGAGCAGCTCACGTCGCGCAAGATCAAGGCCCAGACGTTCCTGATCCCCGACGCGACGTGGGAGGAGGTCCGCGCGGCCGAGGAGCGGATCCGCAAGGGAGACCTCGACTTCGCCCTTGGCGTCGGCGGCGGCCGCTCGATCGACGTTGCGAAATGCGCCTCGTTCAACGTCGGCATCCCGTTCGTCTCCGTCCCGACGGCCGCGAGCCACGACGGCGTGGTGTCGTCGCGTGCGTCGATCACGAAGGGCGACGAGAAGGTGAGCCTCGCGGCCCACACGCCCATCGCCGTGATCATGGACACGGGGATCATCGCAGAGTCGCCGTTCCGTCTCCTCGCGGCCGGATGCGGGGACATCATCTCGAACCTCACGGCGGTCAAGGACTGGGCCCTCGCGCGGAACCTGCGCAACGAGTACTACTCGTCGTACGCGGCCTCGTTGAGCGAGCTTGCCGCGCGCCTCGTGATCGAGAACGCGGCGAACATCAAGCCTCGCCTCGAGGAGAGCGCGTGGTTCGTCTGCAAGGCGCTCGTGTCGTCGGGCGTCGCGATGTCGATCGCGGGCTCGTCCCGACCCGCGTCCGGCAGCGAGCACAAGTTCTCCCACGCGCTCGACCGGCACGCGAAGAAGCCGGGGTTGCACGGGGAGCAGTGCGGCGTCGGGACGATCATGATGATGTACCTCCACGGCGGGAACTGGCAGGAGGTCCGGGACGCGCTCCTGGCGATCGGCACGCCGACGACGGCGCACGCGCTCGGCGTGACGGACGAGGAGATCGTCCAGGCGCTGTGCCACGCACACGAAATCAACAAGGAGCGCTACACGATCCTCGGGGACGAAGGCCTCACGCTGGAGGCGGCGGAGCGTCTCGCGAAGATCACGAAGGTCACGTAAGCAAACCCGGGCGGCCGAGGCCACGGAACCTGTCGCCGGATCCCTTGCGGGCGAGAGCCTTAAGCCGCGTGCCCGCGTACCATCACGGGGATTTTGTGGCCCAGGTCACGCTCGTCGGCGAGCGTCAGGCGGCCGTGGGCCGTGAGTTCGTGTACGGCGGGCCGTCGCCCGAGTGCCGCGAGTGCCGGGTCAAGGCGGCGTGCCTGAACCAGGAGGTCGGCCGGAGGTACCGGATCGTGCGGGTGCGGGACGTCGTGCATCCGTGCCCGCTCAACGAGGAACGCGCGAGGGTCGTCGAGGTCGAGCCGAGCCCCCCGGACACGAGCCTCCCCGTGCGGGCGGCCGTCGACGGGTCCATCGTCACGTACGAAGGGCTCGTGTGCGCGAACGCCGCGTGCCCGAACTTCCGGCTGTGCCATCCCGTCGGGGTGGGCCGCGGCACGCGACTCCGGGTCGTCTCCGCGGGACCCGAGCTGGACTGCCCGCTCGGCTACGAGATCGTCCCCGCGCGCGTCGCGTACGCGGACTGAGGTCGGGCGACGTGAAGGCCTCCCTGCCGAAGCGGATGACCCTCCACGCGATCGAGGCCGCGTTCCTCACCCTGGGCTACAAGGTCTCGCGGGAGACGTTCGACCTCGTCGCCTTCAAGCCCCTTCGGAACGGAAAGCGGTTCCACATGCGCCTCGAAACGCACGGGCTCGAGGCGGTCCCTCGAGGGTCGGAGATCGACCTCCACGTGGACTTCCTACGAGACGTGAAGGGCTTCCACGGGTCCGAGGCGGAGTCCGAGGGGATTGCGCGGGAGATGGCGGACGTCCTCGGAGCTCTCGGGACGCAGGACGCGACGCGTTCGAGGCCGCGCGTGCGCTGCCCGGCATGCGGCAAGGAGTTTGGCCAGGAGGCGTACCGCGCGCACCGCGCGGTCGTCCACCGACGTCGCTAGCCGACGTCGCGACCGTACACGGTCCGGCCGGTCGTCCGGAAGCCGACCGCGGTCCAGAACGCCGCCGCGCGGACGTTCGTCGGGAGCACCTCGAGGTCGATCCGGTCGATCCGCATCGCCTTCGCCTCGTCGAGGAGCCGCGCCGCGAGCGCCCGCCCGACGCCCGTGCGGCGCGACGCCGGCACGACGTAGAAGTCCTGGACGACGAGGACGCGGCCCAGCTCCGCGGACGGCAGGTACGCGGCGAGGACCGCGCCGACGAGCGCGCCCTCCTCCCGCGCGACGAGGACGAGCCCCGGGAACCGGTTCCGTACCTGTTGGTCGACCGCCCATGCGATCCGCCCGCGCCGGACGGGCATGCCCTCCTCCGCGTGCAGCTCCGCGACGAGCCGTTCGACCTCCCCGTGATCCGCCGGGTCCGCGCGCTCCACGAGGGCCATGCGGCCTCCGGACGGGCGCGTTCGTAATGAGGCTTGCGCGTCAGAAGAGGACGACGCGCACCCGGTCGCCCCGACGGATCCGCGTGACGTTTGCGGGGATCTCGACGAACCCGTCCGCATGGGCCATCGACGTGATCGCGCTGCTGCCCCGCGACGCGGAGACCGCCCGTCCCCGGACGATCCGGACGGTGTGGAATTCGACCTTGCCGCGCGGGCTCTCGAGGTCCTGCGCGACGGGCACGTCGACGGACCGCGGGACCTCGGGCGGGAGGCGGGCCATCCGCCGGAGCATCGGCGCCATCAGGACGTACGCGTTCGTCAGGCAGGACGTCGGGTAGCCGGGCATCCCGAGCATGGGCGTGCGCCCGATGACCCCGAGGACCGTGGGCCGGCCGGGCTTCAGGGCGATCCCGTGGAACAGGAGCCGCCCGCGCTCCGCGACGAGGTCCGCGACGAGGTCCCTCGAGCCGACGCTCGACCCTCCCGACGAGACGACGAGGTCCGCCCGGGCCGCGCGGTCGACGATCGACCGGAGCGCCGCGAGGCGGTCCCCCGCGGACCCCAGGACGACGGGTTCGGACCCGTTCGCCCGGACGACGGACGAGAGGGTCCTCGAGTTCACGTCGTACACCTGTCCGGGCCGGATCCGACGTCCGGGCGGGACGACCTCGTCGCCCGTCGTGAAGATCGCGACGCGCGGCCGCGCGTAGACGCGCACGCGCGTGCGGCCGACCGCGGACAGCGCGCCGACCCTCGCCGGCGTCAGGACGTCTCCGTCGCCCACGACGACGGAACCGCGCCGGATGTCCCCGCCCCTCGGCGACACGTTGTCGCCCCGCCGCGCGGGTTCGTGGACCTCGACGACAGGCCCGCGCCGTGCCGTGCGCTCGACGATCACGACGGCGTCCGTCCCGGCGGGGAGGGAGGCGCCCGTCGCGACCTCGACGCAGCGCCCCCGGGCCGCGCGGCCTCGGAACGAGCCGCCGGCGTGGACGGACCCGAGCCGCCGAAGGCGGACCGGGGAGGCGGGGGACGCGGCGTACGTGTCCCGGGCGATGACGGCGTACCCGTCCATCGCCGCGCGCGCGACGAGGGGCACGTCGATCCGCGCGCGGACGCCCTCCGCCGCGACGCGGCCCGCGGCGTCGGGGACGGGCACGGTCTCCGTGCGCTCGATCGGGCGGACGGCGTCGAGGGCGATCCGCAGGGCGCGGTCGAACGGGACGAGGGGCGTTCGCGGGTGCGTCCGGTGACCGCCACGGTGGCGCGTCCGATGCGCGTCCCGGCTCATCGTCGCAGCAACCCGATCGCGTGACCCAGCTCCGGGAGGACGAGCTTCTCGAGGGCGAGCCGGCACGCGTCCGGGGACCCCGGGAGGCAGACGAGGAGGCGGCCCCGGAACACCCCGGCCAGGGCGCCGGAAAGGAGCGCGGCGCTGCCGACCTCCTCGTAGGAGAGGGCGCGGAACAGCTCGCCGAAGCCCGGGAGGGTGCGCTCGAGGAGGGGCGCGAGGGTCGGGATCGTCACGTCCCGCGGCGCGAGGCCCGTGCCGCCGTTCGTCAGGATCGCGTCGCACGTCTCCGCGGCGCGGGAGACCGCCGCGAGGATCGCGTCCGCGTCGTCCTTCACGACCGCCGCGACGGGGACCGTGTGGCCCGCGGCCGTGAGCAGGTCGCGGATGAGACGACCGGAATCGTCCGTGTCCGGCGTCCGGCTGTCCGAGATCGTGATTACGCCGCACGCGACGGACCCGGGGGCGTGGAGCTTGTGGTGACGGGGAACCGCCATGGACCCGGGAGGGAAGCCCGCGGCGGGGGAAAAGGTTCGCGTGCCTTGTTAACCTCGTTCAAAGGTAACACAGCCGCGGGGCCCGGCCGCGTGACGTGGCCGCCGCCGGGACGACGTCAGCGGTCGAGGACCGCGACCGCGGCCCCGGCGAGCCACCCCGCGATGCCCGACACGAAGTACATCTCCGCGAAGCCGGGGAACGCGTACGGGGCGACGAGCAGGAACGCGACTCCGAGGAGGATCGCGGCGATCCAGACGGGCCGCCATTCCGTCGCGTCCCGCGGTCTCGCGCGGAGCGCGAACCGCACGAACAGGGCGCTCGCCCCCAAGGCCATCAGGAGCCGGTCGCTTCCCAGGACCGCGACGGATGCGGGCTCGGTGAACGCACCGGACCTCTCCGCGACGAGGAGGCCCGCGATGCCAAGGAAGACGACGGCGAGGAGGGCTCGCAGGCCGCCCCAGCCACGCCCCGCGACGGACGCCTCCCGGACCCTCCAGTACAGGAGGGCGGGCGATCCGACGCGGAGGCCCGCGGTGACCGCGACGACCGGCACCACGACGGCGGGGTCCGCCGCCGCGACCCCGAGGAGCGCCGCCGCGGCGAAGGCCACGAGGAGCGTCGCGAGGACGAGGGCGAGCAACCCTCGACGCGTCACGGCGGTGTCGTGCGCGTGGCGCAGGACGGGGATCGACAGGGCGACGACCGCGCCCGCGCCGAGGAGACCCGCAAACAGGGCGACGTACGACGCCTCGACGTGGGACGCCAACGGGATCCCCTACGCGGCGATCCCGACGAATCCCGCGACCCGGTCCGCGACGGTCGGGTCGTCGAGGCACCCGGCGAACTCCGCCCACGATGCGAAGGGGCGGGCCCGCACGATCCGCGCGGCGCGCCTCGCCCCGATCCCCGGCAACGCGGAGATCGCGCGGAGGGACGCCCGGTTCACGTCGAGCGGATGCTCGACGGCGGTCACGGAGCGTTGCCCGTGGCTCACGACCTTCGCGTCCACGAAGCGGTCGAGCGGCGCGTCGTACGGCAGGCCCACGAGGATCGGATACGTCCCGATCTGGCGTCCGAACGTCACGTGGCCCTCGCGCATCTCCAGGTACACGTCCCGGAGGACCGTGCCTTCCGGCACGACACGCCGGAGCATCTCGTGGTCGATCGTCGTGCGAACGGCCTCCTTGAACCGGCGGAACTCCGAATGGAGGCCCGTCGGCTCGAACTCCCGGCGCACGGGCCGCACCTGGCGGATGTTGATCCGGCGGACCCACAGGTCCTCCTCGAGGAGCCGCCTCAGGAACGCCAGGTTCAGGTCGAACGTCCTCCGGGTCTCGCCCTCGAGGCCCGCGACGAAGTTCAGTCCCGGGAGGAGCGCCGGCAGGCCCGTCGACCCGCGCCCCCGGCCCAGCCGGTTGACGATCCGGATCGCCTCGAGACACCCGTCCGCGTCGACGTTCAGGTTGTTCGCCTCCGTGACCGCCGGGTCCGCGGACTCGAGG
>JBQTHW010000299.1:0-3033 GCA_052389495.1 Methanobacteriota archaeon
TCGTCGCGCCGAGCGGGATGATGGACGGGCAGGTCGCGGCGATCCGCACGGCCCTCGACCGCGCGGGCTCCCAGGACACGATCGTGATGGGCTACGCGGCGAAGCACGCCTCCGCGTTCTACGGCCCCTTCCGGGATGCGGCGGATTCCGGGCCGCGGTTCGGTGACCGACGGAGCTACCAGATGGATCCCGCGAACGCCCGGGAGGCCTTGCGGGAGATCGGCTTGGACATCGAGGAGGGCGCGGACGTCGTGATGGTCAAGCCGGCCATCGCGTACCTCGACGTGCTGCGCGCCGCACGCGAGCGGTTCGATGCGCCCCTCGCGGCGTACAGCGTGAGCGGGGAGTACGCGATGGTGAAGGCGGCCGCGGGGCGCGGATGGCTCGACGAGAAGGGCGTCGTGCGGGAAATCCTCACCGCGATCCGGCGTGCGGGGGCCGATCTCGTGATTACGTACCACGCGAAGGACGTGGCCCGCTGGGCGAAGGAGGACCCGCGTTGACGGAGACGGGTTCGAGGCCTGATGGGAAGGAGGCGGAGACGATACAACCGAGGGAGTTCCTGAAGTACACGTTCTACAGGGTGCGGCCCGAGTGGCGCCTCCTCCCGCTCGAGGACAAGAAGAGGCACGGGCACGAGTTCGCCACGCTCCTTCACGAACTCGACGACGAGGTCACGATCCGGTGCTACTCGCTCACCGGCGTGCGGGCGGATACGGATTTCATGGTGTGGGCGATCGATCGTCGGCTCGAGACCTTCCGGGACATCGCGCGGCGCATCGCGTCGACGGAGCTGGGACACCACCTCGACACGGCGTACGCCTACCTCGCGGCGAGCAAGCGGTCCGTGTACCTCGGCGGACATGAGGACCCGGGCGAGGAACGCGCGGTCCGCGTGCCTCTCGGGAGCCGCTACCTGTTCGTCTACCCCTTCACGAAAAAGCGCGAGTGGTACGCGATCCCCTTCGAGAGGCGGCGGGACATCATGCGGGAGCACTTCCTCGTGGGGCACAAGTACCCCTCCGTGAAGATCCACACGGGTTACAGCTTCGGCATCGACGACCAGGAGTTCGTCCTCGCGTTCGAGTCGGACGAGCCGCTCGACTTCCAGGACCTCGTCATGGAGCTGCGGTCGAGCGACGCGAGCCGGTACACGGAGCGGGAGACGCCGATCTTCACGTGCCTCCTCGCGACGCCGGAATCGATGCTCGAGGCACTGGGGACGTGATTATGGAGGCACGACAGCCGGCCCGACCGAAGGCACCGCGATCGGAGCGGCTCTTCGCCCGCGCGCAGAGGAGCCTCGCCGGCGGGGTGGACAGCCCCGTCCGAGCGTTCCGCGAAGTCGGCGGCACGCCTCGGTTCATCGTGAGCGGCCTCGGGCCTCGCATGCGGGACGCGGACGGCCGCACGTACCTCGACTACTGCCTCTCATGGGGGGCGCTCCTCCTCGGGCATGCGCTTCCCGCGGTCGTCGAGGCGGTGCGGGCCGCGGTAACGGATGGCACGAGCTTTGGCGCAGCTACGGAGGCCGAGGTCGAGCTCGCGGAGGGGGTGCGGCGACTCGTGCCGAGCGTGGAGCTCCTGCGGTTCGTCACCTCGGGCACGGAGTCGACGATGTCCGCGCTTCGCGTGGCCCGGGGCGCTACCGGGCGCGACAAGATCGTGAAGTTCGAGGGGTGCTACCACGGCCACGTCGACGCGCTCCTGGCCCGCGCCGGTTCGGGCGTCGCCGCCGCGGGCCTGCCGGGGTCCGCCGGCGTGCCCCGAGGCACCGTCCGCGACACGCTCCTCGCGAGGTTCAACGACCTCGCATCCGTCGAGGCGCTGTTCCGCCGCCACGGCAGGTCGATCGCCGCCGTCATCGTCGAGCCGGTCGCAGGGAACATGGGCGTCGTCCCTCCCGCGACGGGCTTCCTCCGAGGGCTTCGAGAGATCACGGAAGATTACGGGAGCCTCCTCGTCTTCGACGAGGTCATCACGGGGTTCCGAGTCGCCCCGGGCGGCGCTCAGGAGCTCTACCGCGTGCGACCCGACCTCACGTGCCTCGGCAAGGTCCTCGGGCACGGCCTGCCCGTCGCCGCGTACGGCGGTCGGCGCGAGGTGATGGAGCACGTGGCCCCGCTTGGACCCGTCTACCAGGCCGGCACCCTCGCGGGCAATCCGCTCGCGATGGCCGCCGGGCTCGCGGTCCTGGGAGCCCTCAAGCCGCCATTGTATGAACGGCTCGATCGCCTCTCGGACCGTCTCGCGCGCGGGTTCTCCGACGCGGCGGAGGACTCGAGGATCGCCCTCCGGATCGAACGGGTCGGGTCGATGCTCGGCCTGTTCTTCACACCGGGTCCGATCCGGGACTACGCGGACGCGCGGGCGGCGGACCCGTCGGCCTACGTGCGTCTGTTCTGGTCGTTCGTCCGGTCGGGCGTGTACTTCCCGCCGGCGCCATTCGAGACCGTCTTCGTCTCTGCGGCCCACACGCACGCCGACATCGACCGCACAATCGCCGCCGCCGGACGGGCCTTCGATTCGTGGGGGGCCTCGGCGTGAACGATCGATTCCTCCGGGCGTGCTGGCGCGAGCCCGTCGACCGCACGCCCGTGTGGTTCATGCGACAGGCCGGCCGCTCGTCCCCCTCGTATCGCGCGGTCCGCGCGACGCACGACGTGCTCGAGATCGCGAGGACGCCGGCCCTGTCCGTTGACGTCGCCCGGCAGCCCGTTCGCGAGCTCGGCGTGGACGCGGCGATCCTCTTCGCCGACATCCTCCTGTTGCTCGAGGCGGCGGGGGCTGCCATACGGATCAATGCGCGCGAGGGTCCCGCCGTGACGCCGACCGTGCGCGCGCCCGAGGACCTCGACCGGCTCCGGGCCGTCGACCCGCAGGCCGACCTTCCGTTCGTCCTCGAAGCGATTCGTCGCCTGCGGGAGCGCCTCGAGGTGCCGCTCATCGGGTTCGTCGGGGCGCCGTTCACCCTCGCGAGCTACCTGATCGAAGGCGGGCCGTCGAAGGACTTCGTCGAGACGAAGGGCTTCA
>JBQTHW010000300.1:0-7283 GCA_052389495.1 Methanobacteriota archaeon
GCCACGACCTCGACACGCTCCCGGTCGGGGTTCGGCTCAAGGAGGCCACCGGCAAGCCGCTCGTGTACGACTGCCACGAGGTCTTCGGGTACATGATCGAGGCGGACGTGCCGCGGCCCGTCGTCGAATACGTGTTCCGCCTCGAGCGACGCCTCGCCCCCCGAGCGGACCGCGCCATCGCGGTCAACGACATGGTGAAGGAATACATCGATCGAGCATCCGGGCATCCAGCCGTCGTGGTCCGCAACGTCCACGAGGAGATCCTCGACGTCTACCGTCCACCGCCCGAAGGGTCCTTCACGATCCTCTACCTCGGGACCCTCCACTCGAGCCGATTCATCCTCCCCGCGATCGAGGCGATGGCCAACCTGCCCGGCGCGCGCCTCCGGATCGGCGGAAGCAAGCAGCTCACCCCGCTCGTCGAGGCGGCATGCGCGCGAAGGCGGAACGCGACGTTCCTCGGCCTCGTCCCGAGCGACCGCGTCCTCCCGATGACGGTCGACGCGCACGCGGTCCTGTGTATGTTCGACCCCGCCCACCGGATCAACCAGGTCGGGCTGCCGAACAAGATCTTCGAGGCGATGGCGGCGGGCCGCCCGTCTCTCGTCGCCGCGGGGTTAAGGATGACGGACCTTGTCGTGAAGGAAGCCTGCGGGCTCGCGGTCGAGTACACGAAGGCGGGCTACATCCAGGCCGTCGAGCGTCTCGCCAGGGACGCCGGCCTCGCGGAGCAACTCGGGAAGAACGGGCTCGCGGCCGCGAAGCGCGAGTACAACTGGCACACCGAGAAGCGGAAGCTCCTCGCCCTGTATGAGGGCCTCCCGGGGGTGGCGTGACGTGTGCGGGATCTGCGGGATCTACGACCCTCGAGGCGGCATCGACACGGACCTCGTCCGCCGGATGAACGAGACCTTGCACCATCGCGGACCCGACGCGGACGCCGTGAAGGCGTTCGGCCGGTGCGTGCTCGCGTACAAGCGACTCAGCATCATCGACCTGCCGACGGGCTTCCAGCCGATGTCCGACGAGTCGGGCCGATCGTGGATCGTCTACAACGGGGAGATTTACAACTACAAGGCGCTCCGCGAGGGACTGGTGGCTCGGGGGCACACGCTCACAACGAACAGCGACACGGAAACGATCGTCCATCTGTACGAGGAGAAAGGACCGGACGCGGTCCACGACCTCAACGGGATGTTCGCGTTCGCAATCTGGGACGAAGACGCGGGACGGCTCCTCCTCGTGCGGGACCGCCTCGGCATCAAGCCACTGTACTATTGCGAGACGGAGGGCCGGGTGGCGTTCGCCTCGGAGATCAAGGGGATCCTCGCGGACCCCCGCGTGCCGCGCCGCCTGAACCACGAGGCCCTTGCGGACTACCTGACGTTCCAGAACGTGTTCGGCGACAAGACGTTCTTCGAAGGCATCAAGGTCCTCCCGCCCGGACACATGCTCCTCGCGCACGATGGTCGGGTCGAGGTGCGCGAATACTGGGACCTCACGTTCCGTGAGGAAATCATGGACGAGGACGACGCGGTCCGTCGGTTCGGCGCGCTTCTCGACGAGAGCGTCGGGATGCAGCTTATGAGCGACGTGCCGCTCGGAAGTCACCTCAGCGGCGGGATTGACTCGGGGAGCGTCGTGATGCACGCGAGCGCGAAGCTTGCCGAGCGATTGAAAACGTTCAGCGTGTACTTCGACGACCCCGCGTACGACGAAAGCGGGCTCATCGAACAGGTGTCCCAGCATGCGGACACGATGCATTACGACCTCCTCCTCGACCCGAGGGAATTCCCGGAAATCCTCCCAAAGATAGCATACCATCTCGACGAGCCGCGCGTCGGACCCAGCGTGATCCCACAATGGTACATCGCGCGGCTCGCCTCGAGGGAAGTGAGGGTGGTGCTGACGGGGCACGGCGGAGACGAACTCTTCGCAGGGTATCCTAGCTACATCATCCCATACCTCCTGGATGTGTGGCATCGACGCGACTGGCACGAAGCGATGCGTATCATGAAGAACATCCGGACGAAACTGCGAACGGAGGGATGGAAACGCATCGTGGGCCTTCCTCTGTACGGATCGCTGAACCGGGAACTCTGGCTATACGGTCGGGAGGCGGTGTTCAAGCCGCACGAACTGGAACGCCTGCTCGCGGACGAGACCCGGGAGTCCATGCAGGGGTACGATCCACGCACGGAGTTAGACGGCGTCCTGGCACGAGCTCGAGGAGCGGCTGCCCTTGACCGACTACTGTACCTGGATATCAAGACCTACCTTCCGTCGCTCCTCATCGTGGAGGACCGCATGTCCATGGCGCACTCCGTAGAAGACCGCGTGCCCCTCTTGGCTCAGCGCATCGCGGAGTTTTCCACAAGGATTCCCGGTCGACTCAAAATCCGCGACCTGACCCTGAAGAACATCCTTCGACGGCATGCGGAGAGGCTGCTGCCACGACCTGTCCTCGAGCACCGGAAGGTAGGGTTCCTCGTTCCGCTTGCGGGGTGGCTGCGCGGCCCTCTGCGTGCCTACCTGGAAAGAACCCTCCTTGACACACGGGCGATGTCACGCGGGATCTTCCGCTCCGAGGCCGTCCGGACGCTCATCCGTGATCACCTCTCTGGGAAGAAGGACCACTCGTGTAAGCTGTGGTCTCTGATCAACATCGAGCTGTGGCATCGCCTCTGGATCGATGACGACACGGCCCTGCCGATACCTCCCGAACCCTTGAAAGCCCGCTGACCGCGTTCTCGTCGCCAAACCTTATATGCGCGGAGGCTGCCATACGGCCGCCAACCGTGCATGATCGAGGGCCATCGCCCAGAGCGGGAGATGGGCGGGCTCTCCTCGCAGGGGACATTGGATTGCGCGCCGTGAGCCGCACTTCAAGGAGAACCCGTCCGCCGGCCGGGCACGAGAGCGATTCTCCCGAGGGGGAAACGATTTTCATTACGGGGGGAGCCGGTTTCATCGGTTCGGCGCTTGTAGAGCGATTGGTATCGAAGAACCGCGTCATCGTGTACGACGACCTGAGCCGCGACGCCCTCTCTAGCGGGCCCATCGCGAAGCACCCGAATCTACGTATCGTTGAGGGCGATGTTTTGGACCTCCGTCGACTTCGGGAGGGGATTCGGGGCAGCACGATCGTGATTCATTGTGCAGGGATTACTGGGGTGGACACGGTCATCAGGAATCCCGTGCGGACGATGAAAGTCAACATGCTCGGGTCTGTGAACGTCTTGGACGCAGCGCTCGATCTGGAGGACTGCAAGAGGGTCGTCTGCTTCAGCACGAGCGAGGTCTTTGGGTCCTTCGCCTATCGCTCGGCAGAATCCAGTCCCGCCGTCCTCGGCGTGGCTGGGGAGGCTCGCCTGACCTACGCTGTCAGCAAGCTCGCGGAGGAGCATGCCGCCTCCTCCTACTTCAAGGAGCACGGGCTGCCGACGGTCATCATACGTCCCTTCAACGTCTACGGACCTGGACAAGTAGGCGAGGGCGCGCTGCGAACCTTCATCCTGCGGGCTTTGAAGGGTCAACCACTCCAGATCCACGGGGACGGAACCCAAATCCGGGCGTGGTGCTACATCGACGACACGGTCGATGGAGTCCTCCTGACGCTCGTGAAGGAAGACGTCGTTGGAGAGTCCTTCAACATCGGAAACCAACGTACCGTCGTGACGATCTACGGTTTGGCCAACACCGTCATCCGGGTTCTGGGATCAAGGTCTGCAATCGAGTTCGTGCCAAGGCCTTCGGCGGACATTGAACTGCGCGTCCCCAGCGTGGACAAGGCCGAGAGAGTTCTTGGATTCCGGGCGAAGGTGGACCTCGAGGAAGGCATCCGCCGCACCGCCGAGTACTTCAAGCGATCCCTATGATTCAGCTGGCACAGCCCCAGATCGGGAGGGAAGAGTGCGACGAGGTCTCCCGGGTCCTCCGATCCGGCCGGTTGGTCCAGGGAACGCGGGTTCTCCGGTTCGAGAGGTCCATCGCGCGATTCATCCGGGCTAGGTGGGTTGCCGCCGTCTCAAGCGGCACGAGTGCCCTGTACGTAGCCTTGGGCGCGATGGGAATAGGCCCGGGTGATGCCGTCTTCGTGCCCGCCTTCACCTTCCCCGCGACCTTCAGCGTCATCGAACTCCGCGGAGCTCGGCCCGTTCTTGTCGACGTCGATCCGACGACGTACTGCATGACGGCGGTCGGCCTGCGTCGTGCTGTCGAGGAGTTCAACGGACGTGAGCGGCGCCGCGCCGTGCTGCCCGTGCACGAATTCGGCTGTCCATGCGAAATGTCGGACCTAGTCCGCGTGGCGGGCGATATGCAATTGCACATCATCGAGGATGCGGCTTGTGCGATCGGCACCACGTTCCGTGGCAGGCATGTGGGGACCTTCGGCGCCTTCGGATGCTTTTCTTGGCATCCGCGAAAAGGAATCACGACAGGAGAGGGCGGCGCGATCGTCTCCGCGGATTCCAATCTACACGCACGAGTAGCCGCACTGAGGAACCACGGTCTGGAGGAGGGCGATGCCGGCACGTCGGACCTGTCCGCCCCTAGTTTGAACTTCCGGATGACGGAATTCCAGGCCGCCTTGGGGTCAATCCAGCTCCGTCGGCTCCCGCGATGGCTCCAGATCCGACGCGCGCTGGCACGGCTCTACTTGTCCCGACTGCGCGATCTTGAGGATCTCCGGCTGCCCGCGGATGTGCAGGGTCACTCCTGGCAAACGTTCATGGCAATCCTCCCCCACGGAATTCCGCGGATCGCCGTGCGGAAAAAGCTACGCGCGAAAGGAATCGAAGCGAGTTTCGGCGCCCACGCGATCCACATGCTCTCCTATTGCCGCAAGCGGTACGGCTATCGGCCGAGCGATTTTCCTGTCTCCGCGGAGCTCTATGAACGGGGACTTGCGATTCCCCTGCTCCAAGGTCTATCTCGGGAGGACGTCCTTGCGGTGTGCTCGGCGCTCACGAAGAGTCTCCACGCGTGACCTGGGCGAATCGCGCTTGGGCAGCAAGAACGGCCCGCCTGGCGACGGTGCCGTCCAGGAGGAATCATGACGCGAGGAATGAAACGGTTCACGAGCCACGGGACGGGCGAGTTCAGGGTGACGGACTTCAAGCGCATCGGAACGAACGTGATATTGGAACCAGGCGTATTGGTCTTCCATCCAGAGACCATCGAGATTGGCGATAATGTCTATGTTGGCCATCGAGCGATCCTCAAGGGTTACCACACGGGATCCATGTCGATCGGGAGCAACGTGTGGATCGGCCAGGATTCATTCCTGCATGCCGCCGGCGGCATCATGATCAAAGACAACGTAGGGATCGGACCCAAGGTTTCGGTCTTGACCTCGACCCACGAGGACCAAGGGATGCAAACCCCCCTTCTCTTCTCCGACTTGGCTTTCGCCCCGGTAACGATCGAAGAGGACTGCGACATTGGGATCGCAGCGACAATCCTCCCCGGGGTCACGGTCGGGAGGGGCTGCCAGGTGGGCGCTGGGGCTGTCGTGACCAAGGACCTTCCTCCCTACGCGGTCGCCGCGGGCGTTCCGGCTAAGGTGATCCGAAGCAGAGCGTGAGTCCCAGCACGGCGTTCGGAGCACTCCCAAGGGATGGCCTCCATGAAATTTCAACGGATCCGCCGAGAGGACTACCGGCCATCCCTTCGCGTCCTCCACGCGCCCGCAGAAATTGCGGGCCAGATGAGCACGCTCGTGCAGGCACTAAGAGAAATCGGGCAGGAAACGGAGGGGTTGACCTATCCCCGGGATCAATACCGCTTTGGAGGAGTCCAAGAAGTGTTCCCCGGCGGCGAGCCGCCCCTTCCGCAGAAGATGCTCCGCCAGGTGCAGGTCATTCGGAAGGCGGTGAACCGGTTCGATCTCTTCCACTTCCACTCCGGTTTCACCCTCCTCCCGAAGAACCTCGATCCCATCGCGCTCAAGGCGCTCGGCAAGCCCATGGTCATGCACTTCTGGGGCAGCGATGCGCGGCTATACAAGATCGCCGTCGCACATAACCCCTGGGTGAGGGAGTGCCTCTCGGAAAGGAACGACGCCGCGAAGGAACGAAGGCTCCGTTGGCTCGCCAAATGGATCCCGGTGGCGCTCGTGGCCGACGCGGAGTTGCGCGAATACGTGGCGGACCGGTTCGAACGAACGGAGACGATTCCCCAGGCGCTCGACCTTCGGATGTACTCGCCGCGGCCGCCCAATCCGGATGAGAGGCGGCCCTTGGTGGTCCATCTCCCATCGAACCCGGTCCTGAAGGGGAGTGCGCACGTCCTCGAGGCCACGAACCGTCTCCGCCGCCGGCTCGAGTTCGAGTTCGTCCTCATCACGGGAAAGCTCCACTCGGAGGCCTTGGCCGTTCTCGAACGGGCGGACATCGTCGTGGACCAACTCCTGCTAGGAGCCTACGGGGTGCTCGCGGTGGAGGGCATGGCCCTCGCGAAGCCCGTGGTCTGCCACCTTCGCGACGACCTGGTTCATCGCTATCCTGAGCGGCCGCCCATCGTGACCGCGACGCCCAAGTCTTTCGAAGATACCCTGGAAGCCCTGCTCGAGGATGGCGAGCGCCGGCAGCGGCTCGGCTTGGAGGGACGCCGGTATGCGGAACGGAACCACGACGCCCACCAGATCGCCCTGCACCTCTCTAGGCTATACGAAGACTTGGTCGGCTATTGACGCCGATCGTCCGCGACTCTCGCGCCCGAAACCTCGAGGGGATTTGTCAATGCGGACGGCGCGTTCCGCTACGCTTTTATAGCCATGCCGCCCTTCCCGCCGTCCGTCCGACGCTGGTCGGACGAATCAGAAGGGACCTGATGGGATGGCGGTAGTCGCCTTCAGTGCCCACCTTCGACGCCGCGGGTGAGGTCCGTGTTCCTCAAGCAAGTCGAGATGGAGAACTTCAAGTCCTTCGGCCGAAAGATTTCTGTGCCCTTCCTCGAGGGCTACACGACGATCACGGGACCGAACGGCTCCGGCAAGAGCAACATCTCCGACGCGATCCTGTTCGTCCTCGGACCGAAGTCGTCGAAAGCGATCCGCGCCGGGAAGCTGACGGACCTCGTCTGGAACGGCGGAAAGGACCGCAAGGGGGCGGACTCCTGCCAGGTGAGCCTCGTCTTCGACAACTCGGACCGCCAAATCCCCGTCGAGGCGGACGAGGTCAGGCTCACGCGGTACGTCGGCCTGAGTCCGTCCGTCGAGGGAGGCGTGAACTCGTACTTCTACATCCACGACCGCAAATCGTCCCTCGCGGAGTTCGACC
>JBQTHW010000301.1:0-3952 GCA_052389495.1 Methanobacteriota archaeon
GGAGCGGGTCATCGTGAACCACGGCGAGGAGTTCAAGTGCTCCGACCTCGCGTCCGGGCTGTACAAGAAGTACGGCCTCGAGACGCGCGCGCCGATGAACCTCGAGACGATCCGGCTCAAGTAGGAGGCGACAGGCTCCCTCGCCGAGCCCGACTCTCAACGCCCGACGTCGGCCCGAAATGGGACCCCCACCACGCGGGCGCGAATCGCCACCCCCGACGTCGCTGACTCGACGAACGCCGAACCTGTTCGGGGGTACTTACATCTAGACACGGTAGGTCCACCGTACCGTCGCCATCCCGTCCGTGTGACGCTGGGAGACACCTGGGATGTCCGCCACGCGAGGCGTCCGCTGATGCCGCCGCTCGTGATCACGCGCCGAGACGTGCTCAAGATCGTCCCGGCCGCGTTCGCGGGCGTCGTTGCCGCACGATACCTCCCGGAGACCCTCCTCGCGTTCGAGTTCATCGAGCCGATCGACCCGAACCTGAACCCGCTCGCCTCGTATCCGAACCGGGACTGGGAGCGCATCTATCGGGACATCTACTCGTACGATTCGAGCTTCATCTTCCTGTGCGCTCCGAACGACACGCACGGATGCCTCCTGCGCGCGTACGAAAAGAACGGCGTCGTGAAGTACCTGGACCCCAGCTTCGGATATGGTAAGGCGACGGACCTCTACGGCAACAAGGCCTCGCCGCGTTGGGACCCGCGAATGTGCCCGAACGGGCACACATACCTCCGGCGCACGTACAGCGATCGACGCGTGAAGGGAGCCTTCGTCCGGTCCGGTTTCAAGGACTGGGTCGACGCGGGCATGCCCCGGGAGGCGAACGGCCTCCCCGCCCG
The DNA here is from genome assembly GCA_052389495.1 of Methanobacteriota archaeon. GTDB lineage: Archaea > Thermoplasmatota > Thermoplasmata > RBG-16-68-12 > RBG-16-68-12 > RBG-16-68-12. The sequence goes on from JBQTHW010000301.1 coordinate 850, forward strand.
GTCCTACTTCGAGAACCGCGGGAAGGACACGTGGGAACGTGTCACCTGGGACGAGGCGTTCACAAAGATTGCGCAGGTCCTCGTGAACACCGCGCAGACGTACACGGGTCCGGCGGGCGCAGCCCTGCTCGCCGGGCAGGGATACGACCCCGACATGATCGCCGCGATGAACGGCGCCGGGGTGCAGACGCTGAAGTTCCGAGCGAGCATGGCGTGGCTCAGCACGCTGCGCTTCACGGGCCTCTACCGGCTCGCGAACCAGATGGCTCTCCTCGACGCGTGGACCCGCGGGGTGACGCCGGACGAGGCGAAAGGCGCCCGCTACTGGGACTCGTACGCGTGGCACACGGACCTGCCCCCCGGACATCCGATGGTCACGGGGAACAAGACGAGCGACTTCGACCTGTACGCGGCGGAGCACGCGGACCTCATCACGACGTGGGGCATGAACTGGATCGCGACGAAGATGCCGGACGGGCACTGGCTCACGGAGGCCCGCATCCGCGGCGCTCGGGTCTGCACGATCACCACGGAGTACCAGAGCACCTCGAACAAGGCCGACGAGGTCATCGTGATACGGCCCGCGACGGACACCGCGTTCGCCCTGGCGGTCGCCCACGTCCTCATGCGGGACGCCCTGTACGACGCGGACTACGTGAAGCGATTCACGGACCTGCCGTTCCTCGTCCGCATGGACACGCTCAAGCTGCTCCGGGCGCGCGACATCGTCCCGGGCTACACGCCGGCGCCCCTCACGAACTACACGCAGGTCCTCCAGGCGGGCGAGGCGCCGCCGGCGTTGGCCCAGCAGGATCGACAGTACATCCCGCAGGTCCTCCGCGATGCGTGGGACGATTTCGTCGTGTGGGACCTCAATGCGCGGCGCGAGGAGGTCGTCACGCGGGACCACGTGGGGGACGTCTTCGTCGCGCAGAACCTGGACCCCGCGCTCACGGGGTCCTACACGGTCCGGCTCGCGAGCGGCGGGAACGTCGAGGTGCGGCCGATCTTCGACCTCATCAAGGAGTACGTCGACGCGAACTTCGCGCCCGCGCAGGCGTCCGAGGTCACGTGGGCTCCCGTCTCCGCGATCGAAGGGTTCGCCCAGCTCATCGCGGCGAACAAGGCAAAGACCCTGTTCACCGTGGGGATGGGGCCGAACCATTACTGGACGAATGACCTGAAGGACCGCGCGATCTTCCTCATCGCCTGCCTCACCGGAAACGAAGGGCGCTTCGGCGGCGAGGTCGGCAGCTACGCGGGGAACTACCGCATCGAGATCTTCAATGGCGTGGGACAGTGGGCGGCGGAGGATCCATTCAACCTCGAGATGGATCCCGCGAAGCCCGCGCGCGTCCGCACGTACCGGCACGGCGAGTCCGCTCACTACTACAACTACAGCGACCGGCCGCTGCGGGTCGGCAATACGCAGTTCACGGGACAGACGCACATGCCCACGCCCACGAAGACCGCGTGGTGGGTGAACGGGAACTCGATTTTGGGGAACGCGAAGTGGGCGTACGACGTCGTCATGAACACGATCCCGAAGATCGAGATGATCGTGGCGAACGAGTGGTTCTGGACGAAGACCTGCGAGTACGCCGACATCGTCCTCGGCGTCCCGGCGTGGCTCGAGCGCAAGATTCCGGACATCTACGGCGCGTGCACGAACCCGTTCCTCCAGGCGATCGTGCCGACGCCGCTGCCCCCCCTCTTCGACGTGAGGGACGACCTCGAGACGTACATCGGGGTCGCGGAGAAGCTCGCCCAGATCACGGGCGACACGCGCTTCGCGGATGCCTGGGCCTTCCGGACCTCCGACGGGCTCCTCGACACGCTCGCGTACGGCCAGCGGGTGATCAACGGGAGCAACGCCCTCCGCGGGTACCAGTTCACGGACCTTCTCGACTCATGCCGCCAGGGCATCCCGAAGTACATGTTGCTCCGGACGAGCCCTCGCATCACGGGATGGGAGCAGATCAACGAGTCGAAGCCGTGGTACACGAAGACGGGGCGCCTCGAGTTCTACCGCGAGGAGGACGAATGGATCAACGCGGGCGAGAACCTGCCCATCTTCCGCGAGACGGTCGATTCGACGTTCTACGAACCGGCCGTGATCCACGACGGCGGCGCCCACCCGGCGATCCGCCCGAAGGGGCCCGCGGACTACGGCCTCGACCCGAACGACCTGTCCACGGAGACGCGACAGGTCCGCAACGTCGTGAAGTCGTGGACGGCCCTGAAGACGACGCAGCATCCCCTAGCGGGTCAAGGGTACGGTTTCATCCTCTACACCCCGAAGTACCGTCACGCGTGCCACTCGATGGCCGCGTCCCAGGACCTGAGCATGGTGTACTTCGGCCCCTTCGGCGACTTCTACCGACGCGACAAGCGCATGCCCTACGTCGGCGAGGGGTACGTCGACATGAATCCCGTGGACGCGAAGGCGCTCGGGATCGAGGACGCGGACTACATCTGGGTCGACGCGGATCCGCAGGACCGGCCGTTCCGCGGCTGGGCGAGCCGGCCGGACGACTACCGCGTGATGCGCTGGAAGGTGCGCGCCCGCTACTACTCGGGGATCCCGCGCGGCACGGCGCGGGCGTGGTTCCACATGTACGGTTCCACGCACGGCAGCGTGGAGGGCCATGAGACCCGTGCCGACGGCCTCGCGAAGAGCCCGCGCACGGGCTACCAGGCCGCGTACCGGTACGGGAGCCACCAGTCGATCACGCGGGCGTGGCTCAAGCCGACCCTCATGACGGATTCCCTCGTCCGGAAGGACGACATGGGCCAGCGGATCGGAACGGGCTTCGCCCTCGACGTGTACGGCGCGACGGGCGCGCCGAAGGAGTCCTTCGTTGTGATCTCGAAGGCGGAGGACGGCGGGATCGGCGGCGTGGGCCTCTGGGATCCCGCGTGGAAGGGCTTCCGGCCGACGTACGAGAACGCCGCGATGCTCCGCTACCTCGCCGGCGAGTACGGAGGTGCCTGAGTGCCGAACGTCTGGAATTGGCAGCTGAACCGCGACATGACGTACGAGTACCCGGAGACCCGACCCCAGCGCCAGATCAGCGCCGTCTTCGACATCAACAAGTGCATC
>JBQTHW010000302.1:0-9629 GCA_052389495.1 Methanobacteriota archaeon
GTTCGGCTTGTGCGCTCCGACGGGCGACAGGACCTCCCGCTTGTCGTCGACCCTCGCGGGCGTCTTGAGGTACGCCTCGCGCCGCTCCGCCCGATACACCGGCGCCGGCCGGCCGACGCGGAAGTACGCTTCGCGGACCTCGTCGGGGATCGGCTCCGCGCGGTTCGTCGAGACCTCCTGGCGGATGATCTCCATCGGAAAGATCGGCGCGAGGGCGTCCGGCCCGACGGGCTCCTTCGTCGCCGGGTTGAGGGGCGGCGGGAGCGGCGCGGGCAGGTCCGGGAGGATGTTGTACCAGGACCGCGGGAGGTCGTCCGCGTCGAGCGTGTACTTCACGTCCGTCCCGCCGTTCCCGTGCATCGGAGGCATGTCGTCCCCACCGTAGTCCAATGAGATTCGTGGGACACTATATAACGATTCTGTTCCTTAGTGCTTGAAAACGTACGTCAAGCCACGAAAAGTATTAACAACCATGGCCCGAATGCGTACAACGACGGACGATGTGGGCACGCCTGCGGCCGTTCTTCAAGGGGTTCCCGGCCCAGGAGCGGGTCGCGCAGATCATGGTGCAGTACGGTCTCCGCGTCCACGAGGGCCGCGTGTACTGCGGGGACATCAAGGTCTCCGACACCTCGATGGCCCGGGCCGCTGCGGTCGACCGTCGGGTCGTGACGGCGACCGTCGAGACGATCGAAAAGAATCCCGAGCTCAAGGCGTTCTTCGACCGCCTGCGACCGACGTGCCACCTGCGCGACGTCGCGCCGCTCATGAACTGGGGCGCGATCGAGATCGTCCCCGTGAATGCGTCGAAGCCCGGCATCCTGGCGGGCGTCGCGGCAATCATCGCGGAGGCGGGCCTCAGCGTGCGGCAGGTCGTCATGGACGACCCCGAGATCGTCGACGATCCCCACGGGTTCATCGTCACGGAGGCCCCCGTCCCGGAGCGCCTCCTGCCGCGGATCAAGATGGTCGACGGGGTGAAGTCCGTCGTCATCCACTGACGCCTACGAGATGCGGCGCCCGCCGAGGAGGCGCATGTGCTCCGTGCGCATGCACGCGTCCTGGACGACGATCCGCCCGGCGGCCTCGGCCTTCCGCGCGGCATCGTCGTGGCGGATGCCGAGCTGCATCCAGATGACCCGCGCGGGCCCTCGCAGCGCCGCGTCGACGACCGGCGGCACGTCCGCGGAGGGACGGAACACGTCGACGAGGTCGTACGGCACCGGTACGGCGTCCAGGGACGGATACGCCGTCTCGCCGAGGATCTCCGTGGCCGTCGGGTTCACGGGAACGATCCGGTAGCCGTGGGCCTGCAGGTACGCGGGCACGCGGTGGGCCTCCTTCGAAGGGTCCTTCGAGCACCCGACGACGGCGATCGTCCGCACGTCGGAAAGGATTTTCGTGAGCGTCGCGTCGTCGAGCACGCGTCCCGCCTCGGGGGCCCATGGCTGTCCGTCGCGCTTAAGCCTTCCCGACGACGAGGGAGCGGATCGCCCGCTTCAGCTGGGGCATCAGGTCCAGCGAGGCTACGTCGGCGGGAGGAAACCACCGGATCTCGGAGTGCTCGGGGGCGACGATCCGCGGCTCGCCGCTCCAGTCCGTCACGAGGAACAGGTGGTGGCGGAACGTCTCGTGCGACGTCGGGTCGACGTCCTCGTAGACCTCGAGGTACTCGGCGTGCGTCACACGGATTCCGAGCTCCTCGCGCAGCTCGCGGTCCAGCGCCTCGCGCGGCGACTCCCCCGCCTCGATGTGGCCTCCGAACGCATCCCACATCCCCGCGAACCGCACGGTGCTCGCGCGCCGCCCGAGGAGGACGCGGCCGTCGCGGACGATCAGGGCGGTCGACGTGTGGCGCACCACGACCGAGGAACGGGCAGCGAGGTATCGAACCTTCGCGGGCCCCCCCTCCGCGGATCGGAGAGAGCACGTCCGAACGGGGTGCCGGCGGCCGGGTCCGGACGGGGTCCTGCCGCGCGGGGCCCTCCGGGACCGCGTCCGCGGCCCTCCCCGGAAGGTTCATCCGTCCTCCTCGCGCTCGTCGGGCCGTATGGAGGCGGTCGCCCGGGAGATCGCGGAGCGCCTCCGCACCGCGACCTTCGTCAAGATCGTCACGCACATCGACACGGATGGCATCACGGGCGGCGCGATCGCGTCGGAGACCCTCGCCCGCGCGCACGTGGACCACGAGGTCGCATTCGCGAAGAAGCTCGACGAGGCCGTCCTGACGGCCGTGCGGCGCGAGGGCGCGCCCCTCGTGTGGTTCGTCGACCTGGGGGCCGGGATGCTCCACTCGATGCACGGCCTCGACGCGGTGATCACGGACCACCACGTGCCGACCGTCCGGGAGGTCCCGAAGGCCCTCCGGGGCGACCTCGTGCGGTTCGCGCAGTCCCAGGACCGCGTCCTGATGCTGAACCCGCACCTGAGCGGCGAGGGGTCCGACGTCGCGAGCGGGGCGGGCTGCGCGTACGCGGTCGCGAAGGCGCTCGACCCGTCGAACACGGACCTCGCGGCGATCGCCGTCGTCGGCGCGCTGGGCGACGTGCAGGACACCGCGTTCCGCCGGCTCGACGGCTACAACCGCACGATCCTCCAGGACGGCATCGACGCGGGGGTCCTCGAGGCTTCGATCGACCTGCGCCTCTTCGGACGCGAGACGCGGCCCGTGCACAAGATGCTCCAGTACGCGTCGGACCCGTGGATCCCGCGGCTCACGGACAATGAGGAGGCGTGCATCGCGTTCCTCCTCGAACTCGGCCTCGACCTGAAGGTCGAGGACGTGTGGCGGAGCTGGTCCGACCTGGATCGGGGCGAGCGGCGGCGCGTCGTGTCCGCCCTCGTCGCGCACATGCTCGATCGGGGCTGCAGCGTGCGGGAGGTCGAGCGGCTCGTCGGGGAGGTGTACACGCTCGCGCGCGAGCCGGCCGGGAGCCCGACGCGGGACGCGAAGGAGTTCGGCACGCTCGTGAACGCGTGCGGCCGCTACGACGAGCCCGACGTCGGGTACCGCGTGTGCCGGGGGGACCGCGACGAGTACCTCGCGAAGGCGCTGCGCCTCCTGCGCGGCCACCGGGAGTACCTCGTCGACTCGATGGACGCGATCCTCGCGGCGGGCATCCACCAGATGGAGGCGATCCAGTACTTCCACGCGGCGGACAAGATCCGCGACACGGTCGTCGGGATCGCGGCGAGCTTGGCCCTCCGCCGGGACGGCGCGACGCCCGACTTGCCGATCGTCGCGTTCGCGAACGCGGAGGACGGGATCAAGGTGTCCGCGCGGGCGAACCGGGATCTCGTCGCGCGGGGGCTCGACCTCGCGGCGATCATGCGCCTCGCGAGCAAGGAGGTCGGCGGGGAGGGCGGCGGCCACCGCGCGGCCGCGGGCGCGACGATCCCGCCTGGATCGGAGACGAAGTTCCTCGAGATCGCGAACCGGCTTGTGCGGGAGCAGCTCGTGCGCTCCCCGGACGCGGGCGGCGCGATGTCCTCCGAGAACCTTTAAGGCCCCACCGCCCATCGTGACGGTCCGTGCCCGAGAGCGACTACGCCCTCGAGGTCTTCCGGAAGAAGGGTTTCACGCGCCGCACCTGCGCCCACTGCGGCAACGCGTTCTGGTCCCTCGGGACGCACGAGACGTGCGGCGAGACCCCGTGCCAGGAGTACAACTTCATCGGCGCCTCGCCGTTCAAGAAGAAGCTCACGTACCGCGCGATGCGCGAGGACTTCCTGTCGTTCCTCGAGCAGAACGACCACCCGCGCGTCCGCCGATACCCGATCGTCGCGCGCTGGCGGGACGACGTCTTCTTCACGCAGGCGTCGATCTACCCGTTCCAGCCCTGGGTGATCGACGGCGTCGCGAGCCCGCCCGCGAATCCCCTCGGCATCTCCCAGCCGTGCGTGCGCTTCACGGACATCGACAACGTCGGGAAGACGGGCCAGCACTTCACGATGTTCGAGATGATGGCCCACCATGCGTTCAACTTCCCGGGGCGGTTCCTGTACTTCAAGGACCGCACGGTCGAGCTGTGCCACGCGTTCCTCGTCGAGCGGCTCGGCCTCGACCCGGGCGTCGTGCGCTACAAGGAGTCGTGGTGGCAGGGTGGCGGCAACAGCGGGCCCTGCTTCGAGGTGACGTTCGGGGGCGCGGAGGCCGCGACCCTCGTCTTCATGGAGAACCGCGAGACGCCCCAGGGGCGCGTCCCGATGGACACGAAGGTCGTCGACACGGGGTACGGCCTCGAGCGGCTCACGTGGCTCTCCCAAGGCACGACGTCCGCGTACGAGGCGGTCTTCGGCGACGCGCTCGCGTACCTGAAGCGCGCGACCGGCGCGAAGCGCGTCGACGAGCGCATCCTCACGGAGTACGCGAAGGTCGCGGGCATGTTCAAGGTCGAGAGCCTCGCGGACCTCCGCGAGATCCGCCGCCGGACGGCGGAACGCCTCGGCCTCACGCCGGAGGAGCTCGTCTCGGAGGTGTCGACCCTCGAGGCCCTCTACACGATCTGCGACCACGCGCGCGCCCTGATCTTCGTCCTCGGCGACGGCGTCGTCCCGTCGAACGGCCGCGAGGGCTACTTCGCGCGGCTCCTCGTGCGACGCGGGCTGCGCGCCCTGAAGGGCCTCAACATCGCGTACACGCTCGCCGACACCCTGTCGTTCATGATCGACCAGATGCGCGAGGACTACCCGGAGTTCTTCTTCAACAAGGCGGACATCCTCAAGCTCCTGAAGGTCGAGGAGGGCCGCTACAAGGAGACCCTCGAGAAGGGCCGCGCGATCGTCGGCCGCATGGAGGCCGACCTCTCGGCCGGAGGGAAGACGTTCGACGAAGACGCCCTGATCGAGCTGTACGACAGCCAGGGGCTCAGCCCCGACGTCGTCCAGGAGTTCACGTCCCTGCCGGTCCACGTGCCGGACGACTTCTACGCGCGCGTCGCGCGGCGCCACGAACGGCCGACGCCCGCGGGGGCGCCGACGCTCGAGCTGCCCCCGGACCTTCCGCCGACGAAGCTGCGCGTCTACGAGGACCGCCGGAAGCGCCGGTTCCGCGCGAAGGTGCTCGCCGTCCACGGCGACGCGGTCTCGCTCGACGCGACGTACTTCTACCCGGAGGGCGGCGGCCAGGAGTCGGACCGCGGCACGATCGGCGGCTACGAGGTGTTCGACGTGCAGAAGGCCGGCCCGGCCGTCGTGCACCGCGTGCGGGGCGACGCCTCGCCGCTCGTCGGGACGCGGGTCGCGTGCGAGATCGACGACGCCCGCCGGCGCGCGCTCATGGCGCACCACACGGCCACGCACATTGTCCTTGGCGCCGCCCGCAAGGTGCTCGGGAGTCACGTCTGGCAAGCGGGCGCCCACAAGGCCCAGGACGGCGCGCGACTCGACATCACGCACGTCGACGCGCTGACGGACGACGAGCTGGCGAGGATCGAGGCGCTCGCGAACGACGAGATCCTGAGGGCCTCGCCCGTGCGCGCGAAGGTCGTCGCGCGGGACGTCGCGGAGAGGAAGTACGGCTTCCGGCTGTACCAGGGGGGCTCCGTGCCCGGCGGCGAGGTGCGCGTCGTCGAGATCCCGAAGTGGGACGTCGAGGCGTGCGGGGGCACGCACGTCGCGCGGACGAGCGACGTCGGGCTGATCAAGATGATCCGCTCGACGCGGATCCAGGACGGCGTCGTGCGTCTCGAATACGCGGCCGGCAAGCCGGCGTTCGAGGCGGTCCAGCGGCAGGCGCGGGATCTCGCGAGGACCGCGGCGATCCTCGAGGCGCCGCGAGACCAGATCGTCCCCGCGGCGGAACGCATCGTCGCGGAATGGCGCCAGCTTCGCAAGGAGGCCGAGCGTGCCGCGGACGAGCGGGCGGCGGCGAAGGCACAGCGGGCCGTCGCGGAGGACCGCGGCGCGTGGCCCCTCCTCAAGCAGGAGGTCCGCGAAGGCGCGACGTTCATGATGGCGATGTCCAAGGCGACCGCGGGCGAGTCCCGCGCCACGGGGATCTACTGGGCCTCGACCCCGAGCGACGTCAAGCTCGTCGTGACGCGCGGGGCGCGCGTGCCGATCGACGCGGCGGACCTCGTGCGGACCGTCGCGCCGGAGTTCCAGGGGAAGGGAGGCGGACGGCCCGACTTCGCCCAGGCGAGCTTCCCGAGCGTCGACCGCGCCCGGGCGGCCGCGGACCGGATCGAGGGGCTCATCCGGGAGAGGCTCGCGTCCTCGGGCGGGTGAGATGGCCCTCCGCGGCTGGCGGCAGCGGGTCCGCGACTACGCGGACATCACGAACGTCGGGCCGATCGTCCGCCGCTACTTCGTGATCGGGGCGTTCGACGGCGCCCTCACGATCCTCGGCGTCATCATCGGCGCGTTCGTCGTCGGCGCGGAGAGCCACGAGATCTTCGCCGCCTCCGTCGCGGCGGGGATCGGGCTCTCCGTGAGCAGCGCCGTTGGCGCGTACGAGGCGGAGCGCGTCGAGAAGAAGCTCGACCAGTACACGCTCGAGCGCGCGATGCTGACGAAGATGAGCGAGGAGCACCGCGACGCGTTCCGGTTCGCCGCGGTCGCGAGCGCCCTCGTCCACGGGATCGCTCCCCTCTTCGCGGCCCTCCTCCCCGTCATCCCGTTCCTGTTCTTCGACATGGGGACGGCGACCGCCGTGTCGATCCTCGTGACGCTCGCCCTCCTGTTCGTAATCGGCACGTACCTCGGGCGGCTCGTGCGGGACCGGTTCTTCCTCACGGGGCTGCGGTTCGTCGCCGCCGGCGCGGGCACGGCGGTCCTCCTCTGGCTCCTGCTCGGACCGTACGCGGTGTGAGGTTCCGCACGTTTTAATAGAAGGGGGGAATCCGCACGGACGTGGCGAGTGCGGACGCGGAGATCGAGACGCTCAAGGCGGCCGTCTCGCGCTACTTCTCCGTGTACGGCGTCGTCGTCACGCCGCTCGCCCTGACGTTCCAGGTCACCGCGCCGGACGGCCTCGACGCGCCGTTCGACGGGCTCCGTCGCGAGCTCGTCCCGATGAACTACATCCCGACGATCGGCCGGGAGCGCGGCGAGACCCTGATCCACGTGCAGCGACGCCCCGTGCCCCGGTTCGCGCGACGCGAGGTGAACCTCGCCCTCCTCGTCCTCACGATCGTCACGATGGCGATCGGCGGCGCCGTGAACTGGGCCGGGTACGTCGGGATCGACTGGCCGACCGCGGAGGCATTCGGCCTCGGCTTCCTGTTCTTCGGCCTGCCGCTCCTCACGATCCTCGGCGCGCACGAGATGGGCCACTACTTCGTCGCGCGGCGATACCACGTCCACGCGTCCCTGCCCTTCTTCCTGCCGTCCTTCCCGCCCCTCGGCACGTTCGGCGCGTTCATCTCGATGCGCGACCCGATCCCGAACCGGCGCGCCCTCCTCGACATCGGCGTCTCGGGCCCGCTCGTCGGGTTCGCGATCGCGATCCCCGTGACCCTCGCGGGGCTCGGGCTGAGCGCCGCCTCGCCGGTGGTCCCGTCCGACCCGTCGGGCGGCGTCCAGCTCATCCAGGCGTCCCTCTTGTTCGAGTTCCTGTCCCTGTTCTTCCCGCTCCCGACGTCGTATGCGATGCACCCGCTCGCCTTCGCGGGCTGGGTCGGCCTCTTCGTGACGGCGATCAACCTCCTGCCCGCGGGGCAGCTCGACGGCGGGCACGTCGCCCGGGCGCTGCTCGGGCGGAACCAGCACTACCTGTCGTGGGCCGCCGTGATCGCGCTGTTTTTCATGGGCACGCGGTACTCGGGATGGTTCATCTTCGCCTTCCTGATCATGGCCCTCGGCCTGCGGCACCCGCCGCCGCTCAACGACCTGACGCGGCTCGACCCCCTCCGGAAGCTCGTCGGCGTCGCGGCCGTCGTGATCCTGCTCATCACGTTCATCCCGGTGCCCTTCACGTTCGTTCCGGCGAGCGCGGACTTCGGGTTCCGGGACGTCACCGGGCGGCCGATCGACACGCTCTCCGACACGATCGCACTGGGCGGCGTCGTGACGTTCACGTTCCTCGTGAACAACACGGGCGGGCTGCGCGAGGACGTCCGGCTCGAGGTCCTGCCGAGCAACCTCGACGACTTCGGCTGGACGTTCGCGTTTACGAGCCTCATCGTGGTCGGGCCCGGCGGGAACCGCACGGTCGCCGTGAGCGGCCTCGCGACGCCCGCGTTCCGGCTCAACGCGTCGGACATCGCGGTCGTCGAGCTGCGGATCGGCGCGCCTGGTGCTCCGGCCCCGATGCAGCCGGTCGACTTCCTCGTCCAGGGGGACGTCGTGAACGCCGAGCCGGCCGTCCGCAAGTTCCTGTCCTTCGTGCTCACGGTCGTCTGAACGCGCAGAACGTCCGCGTGAGGGAGCGGTGGACCCGCATCGGGTGGGCCTCGATCAGCTCGAGGTGCTTCTCGCCGACCTCGATCGCCTTGTCGCTCGGCAGGACCGCCGCGGCGTGGCCTCCGGGCGGGAGGACCTGGGCGAACATCGAGAACGCCCGTTCGTACAGGTCGAGGAGGCGCTCGCCCCACGTGGACGCGGCCCGCCCGTACGGAGGGTCCGTGGCGATCCCGTCGACGGCACGCGTGCGCCACGGGGCGACCCGCGCGTCCGCGACGATGAAGTCGCCGGTCGCGTGGAGCGCCTCGAGGGACGTCCGCGTGCCGCGGACCATCGTCCGATCGACGTCCGACCCGACGCCACGCAGCCCGATGCGGGAGGCCTCGAGGAGGACGCCCCCCGTCCCGCAGAACGGATCGAGGACGCGCCCCGCGGTCGGCACGCGCGCGAGGTTCACGAGCGCCCGCGCGAGCTTCGGATGGAGGGAGATCGGGAGGGAGAACGTCCGCCGGGCGACCTTCGACGATTCGAACAGGGAGCGCTCCACGCGGTGGAGGACCCGCCCGAGGATCACGTCCTCCTGGACGAGGAGCCTCAGGTCGACGGAGGGCGACGTCAGGTCGACGCGGCCCGTGCGGTCGAGGTCCGCACCGAGGGCGCCTTCGAGCGCGGGGACGTCGACGTCCGCGTCGAGGCCGCGGGCCCGTACGCGGAACGACGCGCCCGCGAGGTCCATCTCCCGCGTGAACGCGCGGACGTCCTCGAGGCTTCCGCGGACGAGCTCCGTCGAGACGACGTGCGTCAGGCCGAGGCGACGGATCGCCCGCTCGACCGGGCCCGTCGCATCGACGGTCACGAGCTTCGAGGTCCAGCCCACGGACCGGACGTCGGCGCGCTCCGCCTCGAGGGCCGCGAGCGCCTCCGCCCTCGGCAGGGTCGGGTGCTCCCCGGAGACCTCGATCAGGACGCGCACGGCGACATCGAAGCGGGTCGGCCTTCATGAGTCTGCCGGCGGACGGTACGTTCAAGTGCGCCGGAAGAATGCGATGCCTCCGTGCAGGTCCGGCCCTTTGTCCCGAACGACCTCCCGGCCGTCACGACGATCGTCCGAGACGCGCTTCGCGAGAACTACCCGACGTCGATCTACCTGGACATCCATAAGTGGTGGCGCGACGGGTTCCTCGTCGCGACGATGGAGGGCCAGCCGGTCGGCTTCCTCGCGGCCGTTGTCCCGTCGGACGGGCAGGCGAGGATCCTCATGCTCGCGGTCACGGAGGCGTGCCGTT
>JBQTHW010000303.1:0-6296 GCA_052389495.1 Methanobacteriota archaeon
GGATCATGACGATGTGGGGCGGCGTCCTGGACCTGCGGGCTCGCATGCTGTTCGCCATCGGGTACATCGCGATGTTCGTGATCGGCGGGATCCACGGGGTCTTCCAGGCTCCGATCCCCGTCGACTATCCGCTCCAGGACACGTACTGGGTCGTCGCCCACCTCCATTACGTCCTGTTCGGCGGGACGATCCTCGGAACCTTCGCGGGTCTGTATTTCTGGTTCCCCCGCATGACGCGCCGCATGTACAGCGAGCGCCTCGCCCGGTGGCACTTCGCCTTCACGATGGTCGGGATGAATCTCGTCTTCTTCACGATGCACTTCCTCGGCCTGCTCGGGATGCCCCGGCGCGTCGCGGACTACGACGCAAGCCTGTGGTCGCTCAACTGGCTCGCGACGCTCGGGGCGTTCGTCGTCGGCTTCGGGCAGATCTTCTTCATCGCGAACGTCGTGAGGAGCTACTTCTACGGACCCCATGCGGAGAAGGACCCGTGGCCCGTCGTGGGCCCGCCCGGGGTGCACCTTCCGTCGGCCGGCGTGCCGGCCGTCGCCGCGGACGGCAACGGGCCTACTTCGCGATGAGCGACGCCTCGAGTTCGCGGAGGATCTCGTCCGCGAGCCGCGCCGCGCTGTCGTAGTCCCCGGATTCGAACGCCCCACGCGCGAGCTTCAGCGACTTGCGGATTTCCGACACGTTGCGCCCGGCGTCCCGGGCGCGCTTCGCCGTCTCGAGGGCGCGCGTCATGCGGTCGAGGGCCTCCGCCTTCGACACGCGCGGCCTCGCGTCCGCGTCGGGGGTGAACATCTCGTCGTCCGTGGTCTCCGGCGGCCGCATGGGCTCCGGGGGCCTCGGGGGCGGCATGCTCGGCGGCGGGGCCGGCGGCGCCATGACGACCGGAGGTGGGGCCGCGGCAGGCTCGTCCATCGGGACCTCGATGCCGCTCGCCTCGAGAGCCGCCGCGAGGTACTTCTCCGCCTCGAGGAGGCCCCTCTCCTTCAACGCGAGCTTCTCGCGTTCGTCGGCGAGCCGCGTGAGCTCGTCCCGCAGCGTCGACTGAAGCTCCGCGAAGGATTCGTGCTGCTGGAGCGACTCCTTTTGGCGGGCGTGCATCTCCTCCGTGATCTTGAGCAACTCCTTCTCGCGCGCCTCGAGGGCGCTCAGCCGCTCGTTCTGGAGTCGGATGAGGTCCTCCTCGCGCTTCGAAAGGGATTTCTCCCGCTGCGACACGCCCCGCTCCATGTTCGCGAGGCGATCGATCGTCTCCGCGAGGGACCGCTCGCGCTGCGCGACGACCTCCTCGCGCTCGACGAGGGAGTGCAGCTTCGCCTCGGAGTCCTTGATCTGTCCGTTGAACTCGTGTTCGAGCCGCTTCACGCGGTCCTCGCCGTCCTTGATCGCCTTCTCGCGCTCGTTGAGCGTCCGCGCCCAGTCCTGCAGGCGCTTCTCCTCCGCGCCGAGACGTTCATGCTCCGAGCGAATCGCGTTCAGGTCGCGATCGATCGACGACCGTGCGCTGTGGACCTCGTCACGCTCCCGCGCGAACTCCTCGCGATCGTTCGTCAGCTTCGCGAACTGCCGGTCCAGGTCCGCCCGCTCCTCCTGAAGCTGGGCCTTCGCCGCGTCGAGTTCCTTCGCGCGGGCTTCGAGGGCGTTCTTCGTCTCCTTGAACTTCGACGCCTGGGCTTTCACGGCGTCGAGCAGGATCGGGGAGGACTGCTCGCTCGACATGTCCGGTCACCGCCATGCAAGATGGCGAACGGTCCGCCTACTCTCGCGGCATCGTATATAAGCGGTCCGAGAAAGGAATCAGCCGTGAGAACGGACGCCCGCGGAGCGGCAGCACCCTTAAGGAAGCGGTCGTCCGTGTCGGACGGCCCGGGGGGCTTCGATGGAAGTCGCCGTGAAGGTGGTCCACTTCGCCGACCCGTGGTGTTGGTGGAGCTGGGGCCTCGAACCCGTCCTGCGTCGGCTCGAAGAGGTCTATGGGGACCGCCTCGAGATCGAGTACCGCATGGGCGGCATGGCGGAGCACATCCACGCGTGGATGCACGAGTACGGCGTGGACGAGGCCACGACGGCAACGTGGATCCAAGAGTCCGTCGAGCTCACGGGGAACCCCGTGGACCCGGACTACTTCCGGAAGAGCCGTGTCGCGAGTTCGTACCCTGCGTGCCGGGCGTTCAAGGCCGCGGAACGCCAGGACGCGCGGAAGGCCCATGCGTACTTTGGCCGGATGATGGAAGCGTTCCAGCTTCGCGCCGAACCCGCAACCGACGAGACCCTGGCGCGCATCGCCGGAAATGTGGGCCTGGACCCGCAGCGGCTTCTAGCGGACATGGGGAGTCGCGACGTCGAGGAGGCCTTCGCGCAGGACCGGCTGGCGATGCACCGAGCCCGGGTGAACTTCCTCTCCCTTCTGATTGTCGCCGGAAACAAGATGGAAGCGAAAGGGGAGACCTTCGTCGCGGGGCCCTTCGAGGAAATCATCGATCGCCTCGCACCCGGACTGCCGAGGCGCACGCCGTCCGACATCTTGGAGTACGTCGCGAAGCATCGGTCCCTCGCGGGCGTGCGCGAAGTCGCGGAGGTCTTCCAGATCCGCGAGGACGATGCGGAGGGGCGCCTCACGATGCTTGAGAAGTCCGGCCTCCTCCGCCGCGAGAGCTACGCGGGAGCGTCCTTCTGGTCTTGGGCAGGGGCGAAGGTCGAGAGACTGCCCCTGGACCTCGTGAAGGTATCCCACGTGGCGCCCGACGCCCGCGTCGCCTCCGTCAGGGACCTTACGCCCATCATCACGAAGGCCGTGCAGGCCCTCTACTCGGACGTCGCGAGCTCACCTAGCAAGGCGTACCACTTCCCCCTCGGGATGGAGGCCCTCCGGTTCGTCGGGTATCCGCCGGAGGACCTCGCGACGCTCCCCCCGACGGCCACGGAGTCCTTCGCCGGCGTCGGCTACCCGTTCGCGGCGGACGCGATCCGCCCGGGAGACACGGTCCTTGACGTCGGCTCCGGCTCGGGGACGGACGTCCTGTTCGCGACCCTCCGAACCGGGCCGAAGGGCCGGGTGATCGGGCTCGACTTCACCCCTGCGATGATCGCGAAGGCGCGGCAGAACATCGATCGGATGAACGCGTCGAACGCACGCATCGTCGAGGGGAACGCGACGCGCATCCCGCTACCCGATTCGGACGTGGACGTCGTCACGAGCAACGGCGTCCTGAACCTCGTCCCCGACAAGGCGGCCGCGTTCCGGGAGATCCGCCGCGTCCTGAGGCCCGGCGGCCGCCTCCAGCTCGCGGACATCGTCGTCCAGGAAGACGTCGGCGCCGTGTGCGGTGTGAATCCCCAACTGTGGGCGGATTGCATCGGCGGCGCCGCCGTCGAGGCGGACTACCTACGCACGATCCGCGAGGCGGGGTTCGAGGACGTCCGGATCGTCCGGCGCCTCGACTACTTTTCCAAGAGCGGCTCCGAGTCGACCCGGCTCCTCACGAAGAGCTTCGGGGCGGAGAGCATCGTGCTCGCGGCGCGGAAGCCCGCGTAGGGCGCCGTCGGGCTCAAGGGAAAATGTCAGACACGCGAAAGACACTTATACGAGGAGCCGTCGTACAGTTGTCTGCGCCCTCCAGGCATATGGAGGACCGAAGACAGGGATGGGACATGCCAGCACTCCGTCAGATCGGCTTCGACGAGGCGCGAAAGATCGCGGACGAGAAAGGGCTCTTCCCGAGCAAGGTGAAGGGGACGAGCACGCTGCGATTCACGAAAGGCGGCAGCGACAAGCTCGTCGTGATCACGTGGGACGAGTTCGAGAGGACCGCCTCCACCCGCAGGCTCGCCGTGTACGAGTCCGGCGGCTGGATGAAGCTCATGACGAGGAAGTAGTCCGCCGCTCCGGGCCGTACTAGGGAGACCATGGTCGACGTGGCGTTCGCGGCCACGGCCATGGCCTCCATCTTCGCCGTCGTCGATCCGATCGGCGTCACGCCGTTCTTCTCGCTCCTGACGGAGGGGATGACCGCCGACGAGAAGCGGCGTGTGATCGTCCGCACGTGCCTCGTCTCCGGGAGCACCCTGGCGTTCTTCGCGCTGTTCGGCCAGTGGATCTTCGTGGCGTTCGGCTTCACGCTCCCCGCCTTCCGCATCGCGGGCGGCATCCTCCTCTTCGGCGTCGCGTTCGAGATGCTCCATGGAGAGCGGTCGCGCTCGCGGCTCACCCAGCAGGAGCGGGAGGAGACGCTCGAGCGGGAGGAAGTCGGCGTCGTGCCGCTCGGCATCCCGCTCCTCGCGGGCCCCGGCGCGATCACGACCGTCATGATCTACATGGCCCGGCCCGTCGCTTCGGAGGACCGGGTGTTCGTGGTCCTCGGGATCGCGCTCGTCGTCGTCGCGACGTACGTCATCCTGCACTACGCAGACCGCATGTTCCGCCGGATCGGGCGGACGGGCGCGCGGGCGATCGGCCGGATCATGGGCCTCCTCCTCGCCGCGATCGCCGTCGAGTTCGTGATCGACGGGGTCCTCGACGTCGCTCGGGCGAACGGCTGGGTCGCCTGACGCGAGGCGCACCATACCCTTTTGTGGCCGCGCCGGCATGCCCGGTTCGATGGACGTCGAGGCGACGGCGCTCGCGCGGATCCGCCCTTCGCCGAAGGAGGAGGAGCGTCTCGGCACGGTCGTCCGGGAACTCACGCAACGGATCGAGGCGCGGATCCGAGAGGAAGGCTGGGACGCGAAGCCGATCCTCGTGGGGTCCGTCGCAAAGGGGACGCATCTCGCCGGCGCGGAGGTCGACTTGTTCGTCGCCTTCCCCCCGGACGTCCCTCGGGAGGACCTTGAGCGGCGCGGTCTCGCCCTCGGCGACCTGCTCGAGCGCCGCGTGCGGATGTACGCGGAGCATCCGTACACGCGCGGCTGGTACGACGGGACGGAGGTCGAGATCGTCCCCTGCTACCGGGTCGTCGACGCGTCGCAGAAGCTCAGCGCGGTCGACCGCACGCCCCTTCACGCGGACTACGTGCTCGGCCGGCTCAAGGAGGACCAGGCGGACGAGGTGCGCCTCCTGAAGGCGTGGGCCGAGGGCATCGGGGTGTACGGCGCCGAGGCGAAGGTGCGGGGATTCAGCGGCTACCTGTGCGAGCTGCTCGTCCTCAGGGCCGGCGGCTTCCGCGCCGTCCTCGACGCCAGCCTGACGTGGCGGCTCGGGCAGGTGCTCGAGCTCGACCGCCGCGCCGCGCGGACGTTCGACGATCCGCTCGTCGTCGTCGATCCGGTCGACGGGAGTCGGAACGTGGCGAGCGCGGTCTCCGTCGAGCAGCTCGCGACGTTCGTCCACGCTGCGCGCGAGTACCTGCGCGCGCCGAGCGTGCGGTTCTTCTTCCCGCGGCCCGTGAAGCCCCTGACGATCGCCCGGCTCCGGAGCCTCTCGAAGCGACACGGCGGCGAGCTCCTCGCGGTCTCGATCCCTGCGCCGCAGATCACGGACGACGTCCTGTACCCCCAGCTCCGGAAGGCCCATCGCGCGCTCGTGGACCTTCTTCGGCGGCACGAGTTCGCGGTCCACGACGCCCGCTTCGACGTCGTGGGCCGGGAGGCCGTCTTCCTGTTCCGCCTCGCGACCGCGGAGCTCCCGCGCCGGATGCGCCACGACGGGCCGCCGGTGTGGGTCAAGAACGCGAGGGACTTCCTGGACAAGTGGTCGAAGAACGCGCGGACCCTCTCGGGCCCGTACATCGTCGGGGAGCGGTGGGCCGTCGACCTCGCACGCGCGATCGTCGACCCGGCGACGCTCGTGAGGCGGATGCGGCGGGAGCTGAGCCTCGGGAAGGACCTCGAGAAGGCGGCCCGCCGTCGGATGCGCGTGGTGCGGGGCCCGAAGGCGCTCCGGCCGACGTACGCCCGGGCGTGGACCCCGCTGTTCGACAAGCGGTTCCCGTGGCAGCGCTAGGTCGTCGTCACGATCAGGTTGAACGTAACGCGATGGCTCCGGCCGCCGGCGTCCGAGGCCGTGATGTCGAAGCTGAACGTGGGCCAGCCGGCCATAGGAATCGTCACGACGAAGCTCCCGGCGGGATACGACTGGCCGCCGAGGCCCAAACATGCGTGAGGCGTCCCGTCGACCGCCTCGATTGTCGAGGGGTCGATCGTCGTCGGACCCGCGCCCGTCGTGAACCGGACGACCATCGCGTCCCGCACGACGCCGACGTTGTCCGTCGCGCGGAACAGGACGAACAGGTTCGTCTGGTTGGGCGCCACGGTGATCGTGACGGTCAACGAGGAGACGGCGGCGCACAGGA
>JBQTHW010000304.1:0-19054 GCA_052389495.1 Methanobacteriota archaeon
TCCACGCGGTCCCTTCCGGGTGGGGCTTCGGGTCCGGGTACGCAGAGGCGCTGCCGCGGTACGCGTATCCGTTCGCGTCCGGGTCCCGGAAATCCGCGGCCGCGTGGTTGTTGGACCCGTTGCCATACTCATCGGTAAGGCCCGGGTATGTGGAGGCCGTGGGCGCCCATTGCCCCCTGTCGTCGACGTAGCCGAACTCCGGACGGGTCGTCGCGAAGCCCGCGGGGAACGACGCCGGCACGCGGCCGAGCACGTTCGCGTAGTTCGGAATCCAGTCGAGGTTCAGGTTTGCCAGGTAGCCCGCCTTCTCGAGGGTCTCGACCGCGTGGTTCGTCGGGAACATGAGGTCGAACCGCCGGCCCGCTCGGATCCAGTCGAGCAGGGACTCGTTCGAGGTGTAGATGTTCGGGGTCCAGCGAACGCTCGCGCCGGACACGTTCCACGTCGCCTGCATCCACGTACCGAATTCCCGCACGACGGTGCCCGGCCAATAGTCGTACCACTGTGCGACGTCCAGGACGCGCGCGTCGAGAGGCGAGCGGCGGATATCCATCGAGAACCCGAGCTCCGGGGGGCCGTACGTCTCCGCCGGGACGACATCGTAGTCGATGACGCCGTAGTCGACCTCCCACGTCTGCAGGGGGCCCGACGCCCTGGGGAGGTACGGCCTCGGCGGACGCGGCAGGCCCGCGAGGGACCACGCGCCCCCGAACATCGCGGCGCCCGACGCGACCCCCGCGACGGCCTGCCACAGGAAGTCCCGCCTCGAGAGGCCGCCCGTGCGCGGTCCGGACATCTCCCTCCGTCCCTTCGATTCCACGGGCGTGGGACTCGATAAACGTTCCGCCATCGAAGGGGAAGAATATCGACGCTGAAAATTGGGCGAGAACCCGTATATAAGCTGCACGGCGTGGAATCGACCGCATCGTTCAGGGGGACGAACGCACCGTCTCGACCTGGACTAGCGGAGCATCCGGACGTGGGCGCGGGATACCTGCGGAACAGCCAGCTGCGACGGCAGCTCGAGGAGAAGGTCAAGGAGGCCACGCAGGCCCGGCAGGTCGCCGACGAATCGATCGCCTCGGCGCGAGAGGTCCTCGACGCCGCGAAACGGATCGACGCGGACGTCGGCTCGGCGCAGAAGCTCCTCGGCGATGCGGACGCCGCGATGGGCGGCAAGGACTACAAGCTCGCGAGCGAGAAGGCGAAGGAGGCCCTCGACCGGGGTCGGGAGATCTACCGCGAGCGCGTGGAGGTGATGATCAAGCAGGGCGAGGCCCTCGTCGGGCTCGCGAAGTCCGTCGGCGGCTCCCAGGACGAGGCGGAGGCGACCCTGACGAAGGCGCGCGAGGCCCTTGCCGGGGACGAGCTGAACGCGGCGGTCGAGCACGCGAAGAAGGCCTGGAAGCGCGGGGAGAAGACCCTCCACGAACACCTGTCGTCGTCGTTCTCGCGCGCCCAGGCGCTGATCCTGTCCGCGAAGAACCTCAAGCGGGAGGTCGGCCTCGTCGAGGACCTCCTGTCCCGGGCCCGGAACGCGATGGAGTCGAACGACTACGAGGGCGCGGTCGGGTTCACGAAGGAAGCGCTCGACACGATCACGGAAGACCTCCGGGGCGACGTCGACAAGGAGATGACGGAGGTCGAGGAGCTCATGGTCATCGCCCGCGACCTCGGCGCGGACATCGCGCGGCCCGCGAGCCTCATCGAGCGGGCGCGAGGCGACATCGCGAACTTCGAGTTCGAGAAGGCCCGCAACACGCTTCGCCAGTGCCGCTCGGAGGCGGAGAAGTCCCTCCGGCTGAGCCTCGAAGGCAAGGCGGCGACGTTCAACAAGGTGCTCAACGAGACCCGGGGGCTCGGCGCGGACCCCGCGGACGCGGAGGAGCAGTTCCGCGCGGCGGAGGCGGCGATCCGCAAGGGCGGGTACAAGGAGGCCGCGGAGGCGGCCCACGAGGGGTTGCGCGTCCTCCAGGAGATCCAGTTCCAGCGGGTCGTCCAGGTCATTGCGGCGTCCCGCGAGAAGTTCGTGATCGCCGTGAACGTGGGGGCGGACCTGTCCGGCCCGATGGCGAACCTGTCGAAGGCGCGGGAGGCGTTCCAGCGCAGCGCGTTCGCGGAGGCCGTCGCGTTCGCCCGCAAGGCCGACGAGGACGTCGAGAAGGTGATCGGCCGGTTCAAGGCCGCGGAGGCGCGCCTCCGGGACCTCCACCGGTCCTTCGCGGAGGCGGAGACCCTCGGCGTCGCGACCGCGCCGGCCCGGCGCCTCGCGGACGACGCCCGCGTGGCGTACCACAACCGCGACCCGGACGGCCTCGACCGGGCGATCACGGGAGCGTTCGAGGCGCTCGCGCGGGCGGAGCACGAACACACGACGCGCACGATCGAGCAGGCGGAAGGGGTCCTGAGCCTCGGGGAGCGGAACGGCGCGGACCTCGGGGAGGCGTCGAGGCTCCTCGAGCAGGCGATCCTCGCGACGCGCGCGAAGGACTACCGCAAGGCGCTCGACCTCGCCGGCCGGGCGACGGGCCAGGCGGACGCCGCCCTCGCGACGCGCGTCGCGGAAACGATCACGGCGCTCAAGGAGGTCCTGCCCCACCTCGGGGACGAGGCCGCGGCGATCAAGGTCCTCCTGAATCGCGCGGAGGCCTCCGCGGCGGCCCACGACTTCGACGAGGCGTTCGGGTCCCTGCGCGAGGCGCAGACGACCCCGCACGACCGCGTGCGCGCGCTCGCCTCGGCGGCGGTCTACGACCTCGCCACGGTCGTACGGATGGGCGTCGACCTCGGCGCCGACGTCGCGGGGCTCGACACGTTCCACAAGGAGATGAACGCCCTCGCCGGCGCGGGCCGCCACCTCGAGGTCCTCGGCGCCCGGGAGCGGATCCGGTCGACCGCCGCGACGGCGTCCGACAACCTGTTCAACCTCGTCCGGAACCGCGTCGCGCAGGCGCGCGAGCTGAAGATCGACATCGAGGAGATGCGGGAGCTCCTCAAGCGGTCGAAGATGGCGTTCGGCATGGAGAGTGTCCACGAGGGGCTGCTCCTGCTGAAGGAGTGCAGCGAACAGGCCGGCCGCGCGACGGCGATGTATCGCCAGGCGCAGACGACCCTGTCGAGCGCGGCGGCGCTCGCCGCGGAGGCGCGGAAGCGCGACGTCGACGTCACGAAGGTCCTCGAGACCCTCCTCGAGGGGAAGAAGGCCTTCGAGCGCCTCGACTACGGCGCGGCGATCGACCTCGCTGGGAGGGCTCGCGCGGAGACGGAGAAGCTCATGGTCATCTACACGTCGGCGCAGAAGATCCTGTCGAGTCGGGAGCGGCTGGACCTCGCCGCGAAGCTCGGCATCCCGGCGCCCCACCTCGTCGAGAGCCTCGGGGAGGCGAAGGAGGCGATGAAGGGCAAAGACTACGCGCGGGCCGTCGCGGGCGCGACGCGCGTCGAGACGGAGGTCACGGGTCTGCTCCGCGAGCGGCTCTCGCAGATGATCGCCGACGCGGAGGCCGCCGCGGCCTCCGTGCCCGGCGTGAACCTTGCCGTGGCGAACGAGGACCTCGTGCGCGCGAAGCAGTCCGTCGAGGCGGGCCAGTTCGTCCCCGCCGTGGAGGCCGCCCTGCGGCTCGCAGACCGGCTCGACCGGCTCCGGCACCAGGGCGACGAGGCGACGGAGGCGCTGCGGCGCGTGCGCGACCTCGTGGCCGACGTCGGCGCGATGGACGTCGACGCGCCGGAGACGGCGCGCCTCGTCGACGCGGCGGAACGGGCGTTCCGCATGGGGCAGTTCGAGGAGACGCTGGACCACGTGGCCCAGGCGGAGGCGGCCGTCGCGCGCGAGCGGGACCAGGGGATCGCCGCGCGGATGGACCGCTACCAGGCGGCGATCGACCGAGCGAAGCGCGACGGGGCGGACACGCGCGACGCGGAGACGATGCTCGGCCAGGCGCGGGAGTTCCTCCGCGGGAGGAAGTACCGCCAGGCGCGCGCGCGCGCGGGCCAGCGCGCGGGGGAGGCGGGGCGGATCGCGCTGCGTCAGCCGATGGCCCAGCCGGCGCTCCAGGCGGCGGAGCGGAAACTCGGGGCCCTCGAGTTCCCCGCGCCCGTCGTCGCGACGGCGCTCGAGGAGGCCCGCAAGGCGTTCGTCGGCGGGGACTACGTGAAGGCGCTCGACGGTGCGATCCGGGCGATCGACGGGCTCACGGAGGCCCGGAACGACTTCGGCGAGATCCACAAGACGCGGGAGCGCGTCACGGGCCTCCTCCGCACGGCCCAGACGGTCGGCGCGGAATTCGTGAAGCTCGCACGCATCTCCGACGAAGGCGAGGCGGCCCTCCACGCGGGCGACGTCGCCCGGGCGCGGGCCGCGTTCGCGCAGGCGCTCGAGTGGGGGACGGGGCTGATCCGAGCCCATCTGAAGGAGGTCGTCGCGAAGGCGGAGGGCGCCGCCGCGACGTGCAGGCGGCTCGACCTCGACGCGACCCCGGCGCTCAACCGGATTGCGCAGGCGAAGGGACGGATCGACGCGGGCGAGTTCGAGGCGGCGCACGGGCACCTCGTCGAGGCGCAGCGCTTCGCCGAGAAGGCCCTCGGCGGCAAGCTCAACGAAGCGTTCGTCGAGGCGGCGGAAAGCCTGAGCCACGCGAAGAAGCTCGGATCCGACTCGCGCGAGGCGGAGGCGATCCTCCGCGAGGCGCGGGAGCGAATGGAGCGGTCGGAGTACGAGAGCGCCCTCGAGCTCACGGAGCGCGCGCTCGAGCAGGCCGAGGGGGTGAAGGTCGTCGAGAAGCGGTTCGTCGACCTGACGTACAAGGCCGAGTCCACGATCCGCAGCGGGAGGAAGTTCGGGATCGACATGCGGGCCGCGGAGAACCGCCTCGCGCGCTCGATGGGGCTCCGGAAGTCGGATCTCGCGGAGGCGATCCGGGAGGCGGAGGAGGCGTACCGCCTCGCGTGGGAGGCCGTCGAGGCGTTCGCCCCGAAGATCCAGGGAGCCCTCGAGATCGGACCCGCGCAGCTCAACGCATGGGCCGACGCGACGCTCACCCTGGAGAACGTCGGGCGGGGCCTCGCGAAGGACGTGTCCGTCAAGGTGCTCGGGGACGCGGAGGCGGACGGCCTCCGGGATGTGCCCGCGCTCCGAGCGGGCGCGAAGGAGGTGCTCCCCGTCCGCATCAAGATGACGGCGTCGGGCTCCGTGCCCCTCGCGATCCAGATCACGGCGCACCGCGTGTTCGACGACAAGGCGTACACGCAGGAGATGATCGCCCAGGTCGACGTCGGCGAGGCGGTCGAGCGCCCGCAGAAGCTCGTGGCGGACCTCGAGACCCGCTGTCCGATCTGCAAGGGCATGATCAAGAAGGGGTTCAAGGTCCTGCGCTGCGGCTGCGGCCGGGACTTCCACGAGCTGTGCGCGACGCGGATCGGACGGTGCCCCGTGTGCTTCCGGCCGATCGGCGCGGGCGCGGGCTGATCACGCGAGGCGGCCCGCCGCGTCCTGCGCCGCCCGGACGAGGTCGCCGTCCTTCATCCACCCGAGGATCCGCTCGACGTCCTCGGACATCGCGCGGTCGTCCTCGAGGGGCGGGATCGCCTTCCGGATCCGCGCGACGGCCGCGCGCGGTCCGACCCCGGGACGCAGGGGCCGCAGGAACTCGAGGCCCTGTGCCGCCGCGAGGTACTCCAGGGCGACGACGTGCGCCGCGTTCTCGAGCGCCGCCCGGGCCTTCAGGGCGGCGGCCATCCCCATGGGCACGAAGTCCTCCTGGTTCGCGGACGTCGGGATGGAGTCGGCCGACGCAGGGTGGGCGAGCACCTTGTTCTCGCTCGCGTACGCCGCCGCGACGTACTGGAGGAGCATCATGCCGGAGTTCAGGCCGCCCTCCTTCGTGAGGAACGCGGGGAGCTCGCTGAGGCGCGTGTCGACGAGCCGGGCGAGCCGTCGCTCCGCGAAGCCCGCCAGGACGGCCATCGCGAGCGCGACGTGGTCGAGCGCCATCGCGAGCGCCTGCCCGTGGAAGGTCCCGCCGCTCAGGCTCTCGCCCCCGTCGGGCGGGATGAGCGGGTTGTCCGTCGCCGCGTTCATCTCGACCCGCACGGCGTCCGCGGCGGTGTCGAGGGCGGCCCGGCACGCGCCGAGCACCTGCGGGATGCAGCGGAGCGTGTACGGGTCCTGGACGCGGTGGGGGCCCTTGTGGGACGGGATGATCTCGCTGCCGCGGAGGAGACGCCGCAGGTTCCGTGCGACCTCGCGCGCGCCCGGCTGCGGTTTCAGGGACACGATTCGGTCGTCGTACGGCTCCGGCGAGCCGCGGAGCGCCTCGAAGGAGATCGACGCGGCGACCTGCGCGTCCTTCAGGAGTCCGAGGCCGTCGTGGACGACGAGGGCGCCGACGCCCGCCATGACCGCCGTGCCGTTGATGATCGCGATGCCCTCCTTCGCTTCGAGGCGCAGCGGGTGCAGTCCGGCCCGCGCGAGCGCCGTCTTTCCGGGATGGACCTCGCCGCCGACCTCCGCGCGGCCCTCCCCCACGACGACGAGGCCGATGTGGGCGAGGGGCGCGAGGTCCCCGCTCGCGCCGAGGGACCCGCGGGACGGGACGACGGGATGAACGCCCCGGTTCAGCATCTCCGTCAGGAGGTCCACGAGCTCCCGGCGGACGCCGGAGAAGCCGATCGCGAACGTGTTCGCGCGGAGGAGGAGGGCCGCCCGGACCTCGTCCGTCGCGAGCGGCTCGCCCTGGCCCGCGGCGTGGGAGCGCAGCAGGTTGAGCTGGAGGCGTCGCACGTCGGCGTCGGGGATCACGACGTTCGCGAGCTCGCCGAACCCCGTCTTGATTCCGTACGCCAAGGAGCCCTTCGCGACGATCGCCTCGAGGGCCCGTCGGCTCGCGTCGATCCGCTTCGCACTCGCCGGCGAGAGGCGCACGCTCTCCCGCTCGCGCGCCGCGCGGACGACGTCGGGCAGGTCGAGGGAGCGACCGTCGAGCGCGAGCATGCTCGGTTCCCCGGAGGCATCTTCGCGGCGTCGATAAACCTTTGGCGCGGCGCGCATCCCAAAGGCGTTAAGCGGCCGTGGGCGTTCCCGCCGCGTCGATGCACATCGTCTTCCTCGGGACGTCGGGATCGTGGCCGACGCCGAAGCGCAACGTGAGCGCGGTCGCGGTCAAGCGGGGGCCCGAGGTCGTCCTGTTCGACTGCGGAGAGGGCACGCAGCGGCAGTTCATGCTCAGCACGCTGAGCTTCATGCATGTCACGCGGATCTTCCTCACGCACTTCCACGGTGACCACTTCCTCGGCCTGCCGGGGCTCGTGCAGAGCATGTCGATGAACGGGCGGGAGGCGCCCCTCGACGTGTACGGGCCCCGGGGCGTCGAGCAGCTCGTGACGGAGCTCCTCTCGCTCGGATACTTCACGCCCGGGTTCCCCGTGCGCGCGAAGGAGCTCGCGCCGGGCGCGAGCCTGGACGCGGGCGAGTACGCCGTCACGGCGCTCGAGGCGGTCCACACGGTCCCCGGCCTCAGCTACGTCCTCGAGGAGAAGGTCCGGCCGGGGCGCTTCAGCCTCGAGCGTGCGCGGGAGCTCGCGATCCCGGAGGGCCCGCTGTACAGCCGGCTCCAGGCCGGGGAGCCGGTGACGGTACGCGGCAAGGAGGTCCGCCCGGAGGACGTCATGGGCCCGCCGCGGAGGGGCCGGAAGATCGTGTACACGGGAGACTCGATGCCCAGCGACGCGCTCATCGACAGGGCGCGCGGGGCGGACGTGCTGATCCACGACGCGACGACGGATGCGGCCCTCGAGGAGAAGGCGAACCGATACGGGCACTCGTCGTCGCGGCAGGCGGCGGAGGTCGCTCGCAAGGCGGGCGCGCGTCTCCTCGTGCTCACGCACCTGAGTCCCCGGTACGAGGACCCGTCCACGATCCTCGCCGACGCGAGGGCGGTCTTCGAGAACGTGCAGATCGCGGAGGACTTCACGGAGATCGAGGTCCCGTACACGGAGTGAGGCCGGGCGGGGTCGGAGGACCCCGGAGGGCCGTTATCGTTATTTGACGATAACCGGGGCGCGCCCGAC
Source organism: Methanobacteriota archaeon (assembly GCA_052389495.1). Taxonomy (GTDB): domain Archaea; phylum Thermoplasmatota; class Thermoplasmata; order RBG-16-68-12; family RBG-16-68-12; genus RBG-16-68-12. The sequence goes on from JBQTHW010000304.1 coordinate 8,068, forward strand.
CTCACCTCGACCGCGCGAGCTCGCGCGCCGTGGTCTCCCGGAACTTCGCCATCTCGGCCTGCGCCCTCCCGACGTACTCCGAGATCCGCTGCGCGACGGCCTCGCGGGCTCGCGGGTCCCGCGCGGGACCGAGGTACTCCTCGACCTGCCGCCGGCCACCGCCCCGCGACTCGTAGTGCCAGAAGTAGAGGTACCGGCGACCCCGGATCGTCTTCTCGCAGTAGCCACACCCGACCATCATCCGCACACCTTGGACGCACATGGCGCACCTCCGTATGAAGTTATCGTTATTTAACGATAACACGCTCCGCGCGGGCGCCGAGGCACTCCTCGACCGCCACGCGCAGCGCCGTCGTGGCGCCGTCACAGGAGCTTCATCAGGTCCGACTTCGTGACGATTCCCGTGACGTCGCCCTTCTGCGTCACGAGGACCGCGTTGTAGTGGCGCAGGAGGCCCGCCGCGAGCTCGACGGGGGCCTTCGAGTCGACCTGGGGAAACGCGGGCTCCATGACCTCGTCGACGCGGATGTGCGCGAACTCCTTCGGGTCCCGCCCCGAGAGGATGAGGTTGTTGATCACCTTGTCCGAGATCGAGCCGACCGAGTGGCCGTTGTGGAACACGGGCATCTGGGAGAACTTCCACCGGCGCATCTCCGCCGTCGCGGCCTCGACGTGCATCTTCGCGTCGACCGCCTGCACCTTCCGACTCTGGATCTGGTCCACGAGCGCTTTCTTCTCCTGCTTCCGCATCTCCGTCTGGAGGGAGTTCATGATCCGCCGCACGACGTCGTACGACGGGTTCATCTGCTTCTTCTCGATCTTCACGATCGTCGACTGGCTCACGTTCGCGAGTCGGGCGAGGGCGGTCTGCGTCAGTCCCAGGGCCTTGCGCAGCCGAGGGATCTCGTCGAGGTCCGGCAGCATCGTCGAGGCGGAACGCGCGCGGAGTACATATTCCTGTCGGAATTTTCACCCCAAACGGATATTAGTATGCAGCGGCGGCTCCCGGTCGAAGACGGCGCGTCCGCCCGAGGTCGGGGCGACGCCACGCGCCGACGACAAAGTCCAAATAGGAACCTCAGTTGTGGGACGGCAACTCCCCGGGGGGCTCGCGGTGACGCGGAACATCTTCGTCGAGGAACTCGTCCACACGCCGATCGAGGAGCAGCACACGGAGATCGTCGAGCGGAAGGGCATCGGCCATCCGGACAGCATCGCGGACGGCGTCGCGGAGGCCGTGTCGCGCGCCCTGTGCCGCATGTACCTCGAGCGGTTCGATCGGATCCTGCACCACAACACGGACCAGGGCGAGGTCGTCGGCGGACAGAGCGCGCCGAAGTTCGGCGGCGGGACCGTCCTCGAGCCCGCGTACGTGATCCTGGTCGGCCGCGCGGTCACGCAGGTGAACGGCGAGCGACTGCCGTACCGCACGGTGGCCGTCCAGGCGGCCCACGACTACCTTGAGGGGACGTGCACGAACCTCAACGTCGACGCGGACGTCGTCCTCGACTGCCGGATCGGCCAGGGGTCCGTCGACCTGCGCGGCCTGTACGACACGCAGAAGCGCCTCGCGAACGACACCTCGTTCGGCGTGGGGTTCGCGCCGTTCTCCGAGACGGAGCGGCTCGTCCTCGAGACGGAGACGCTCGTGAACGGCCCGCTCAAGAAGGACCTGAAGGAGGTCGGACAGGACATCAAGGTGATGGGCGTGCGGAAGGGCGACGCGATCGGCCTCACGATCGCCGCCGCGATGGTCGACCGATACGTCCCGGACCGGGACCACTACCGGGGCGTCGTGGACGACCTCCGCGAGCGCGTGCTCGACAACGCGGTCAAGGTGACGGACCGGGACGTCTCCGTGGACATCAACACGGGGGACAACTACGACGCGGGGATCTTCTACCTCACCGTCACGGGCCTCTCCTGGGAGAACGGCGACGACGGGTCCGTGGGCCGCGGGAACCGCGTGAGCGGCCTCATCACCCCGTACCGCCCGATGTCGATGGAGGCCGCCGCGGGGAAAAACCCCGTGACGCACGTCGGAAAGCTGTACAACCTCCTGTCCTTCCAGATCGCGAACCGGATCCACGAGGAGAACGAGGGCAAGGTCAAGGAAGTGTGGGTCCGCATCGTCTCGCAGATCGGCAAGCCGATCGACGAACCCCAGGCCGCGAGCGCGCAGGTCATCCCGGAGAAGGGCGTGAAGATCTCGACCCTGACGTCGCGCATCGAATCGCTCGTCGACGAGGAGCTCGAGGGCATCTACAAGCTCACGGACGGGATCGTCGGCGGGAAGTGGCGCATCTTCTGAACCCGTCGAGCGCCCGATCCGGCCGTCCACGCACGACGGGCATCGGGACGCGCGCACGGGCCGAATCTATTTATCCGGACCGCCCGTTCCGGCGCGCGGGGGAGTGCGCCTGAACGAGGACGTCGCCTTCATCACTGAGCGAGTCGACCGCCACCACGCGTGGTTCGCGAAGTCCCTCCCGATGATCGCCTCGGAGAACGTGATCAGCCCGCTCGCGAGGGAACTGCTGCTGAGCGACTTCGGGGACCGCTACGCGGAGGGCTGGCCCCGCGAGCGGTACTACCAGGGCCTGACGTACGTCGACGAGGTCGAGGAGCGCGTGATCGACCTCGCTCGGCGGCTGTTCCGCGTGCGCCACGCGGACCCCCGCCCGATCAGCGGCACGGTCGCGAACATGGCCGTCTACTTCGCCCTCCTCGAGCCGGGGGACATCATGACGTCCGTCAACCTGGCGCACGGCGCGCACATCAGCTCCGCGAAGTTCGGGGCGGCGGGCTTCCGGGGCGTGAACAACGTGAACTACCCGTTCGACGTGGAGCGCATGAACATCGACGTCGACGGGACCGCGAAGCTCCTGCGGCTCGTGAAGCCGAAGGTCGCCGCGTTCGGGCAAAGCGTGTTCCTGTTCCCGACGCCGCTGAAGGACCTCCGCGACGCGTTCCGGGAGGCGGGCTGCCACGTCTGGTACGACGCGGCCCACGTGATCGGCCTCGTCGCGGGAGGCCGGTTCCAGGACCCGCTCCACGAAGGCGCCGACGTGATGACGGGCTCGACGCACAAGACGCTCCCCGGGCCGCAGCACGGGATCCTCCTCTCCGACCGGGACGACGAGAAGCTCGTCCGGAACCTCAAGAAGGCCGTGTTCCCCGGGGTCGTCTCGAACCACCACCTCCACGCCGTGGCGGCGCTCGGCGTGACGCTCGCGGAGCACCTCGAGTACGGCCGGGCGTACGCGGACCAGATCGTCCGGAACTCGAAGGCGCTCGGCCAGGCGCTGTACGAACGGGGCGTGAAGGTCCTCGCGGAGAAGCACGGGTTCACGGAGAGCCACGCGCTCGCCCTCGACGTCGCGGCGCACGGCGGCGGCGCGAAGGTGGCGGTCGACCTCGAGACGGCGAACATCATCACGAACAAGAACCTCCTCCCGTGGGACACCTCGCCCGTCAAGCCGAGCGGGATCCGCGTCGGGACGCAGGAGCTGACGCGCCTCGGGATGGCGGAACCCCAGATGCGCGAGGTCGCGGACCTCGTCGCGCGGGTCGCCGTGAAGGGCGAGCCGCCGGACGCCGTCGCCGCGGACGTTGCCTCCCTCCGGCGGGACTTCAACACCGTCCACTACTGCTTCACGCCGGGCACGGAGGCCCACCGACGCTGGCGCATCACGTGACCGGACGAGGCCGCGCGCTCAGGACCGCTTCGACGAGCCGCCGGAACGCGTCCTCGACGCCCTCCCCCGTCTTCGCGCTCGTGTAGGACCACGGCCAGCCCCGCGCGCGGCAGAACGATTCGATCGTGTCCTCCGAGAGCACGCGCTCCGCCTCGAGGTCCGCCTTGTTCATCACGACGTACACGGCGATCTTCCCGGCGACCGCGCGGATCGAATCGGACCAGGCGTCGAGCTCGGCGAGGGTCTCCTCGCGCGTGACGTCCGCGACGGCGAGGATCCCGTGGGCGCCGTGGTAGTACGCCTCCTTGAGCAGGTCCCGGAGCGTGCGGGCCCCCATGACGTCCCACAGGATCGTGCGCACCTCGACGGCCCGGCCGCCCGCCGCGTCTCGCACGGAGATCGTCTTCTTCGAGACCTTCGTCCCGAGCGTCGCGATGTACCGGTCGTCGTACTCGTCGAGGACGTACCGCCGGATCAGGGACGTCTTCCCGACGGCGGCCTCGCCCGCCATGCACACCTTCAGCTTCACGACGTCCGGGGGCGACGGGTCGATCGGGATCACGGCTGCTCGACCTCCGCGCGCCGCTCCGCCCGCGCCGCGGCGTCCGGGTCGCCCTGCAGCCGGTGGAGCTTCGCCTTGAACACCCAGGCGCCCGGGTACTTCGGGTCGATCCGAAGGACGCGGTCGAGCACGTGGAGGCCCTTCGCGACGTGTCCGTCCCGCGCATGGAGCGCGGCGAGGACGAACAGGGCGTCCGGGTCGTCCGCGTTCGCTCGAAGCCGTTCGCGGACGACGTCGTCCGTGTTGGCGCGCGCGGGTCTCACGGCAGCCCTCCGAGGATGGCCTCCCGGGGCGCCGGGGGAGGTCGAGGTAGGTCGATATTCGCCTCGCGGACATAAACGTTCTTGGACGCCCGCGCGCGGATCGCGCGGTCGCCGTCAGGGCTCCTTCGTGCGGCGCGCCCACGCCCCGCGGGCCCATCCCCTCCAGAACCGCGAGGCCCGGTAGCCCCCCGCCAGGAGCGTGTCCATGATCCCTCCCGCGCGGTCGAGCCGACCGACCCGCCCGTCCCACGCCGCGAGCTGGGGACCGTGGGCCGCCTCGAGGGCGTCCGACGCAGCACGCAGCTGGGGGATCAGGTACGCCCCGTTTCCGCGCGAGATGATCGCGGCGAGGACGACGCTCCGGCCTCGGACGAACGCGGCGCTCCGCTTCCCGAAGGAGAACTCGTCGAGCGTGGCCTCCGTGCGGAACGAGTCCTTCACGAAGTCCTGGATCGCAACGAGCATCGATGCGACGATGTCCTCGTCCTTCGTCAACGAGGAGGCCCGGGAGTAGTGTTGGATCATGATCCCGTTGCGGTGCATGAGGAACACCTCGTCGATCGTGATGCGTCCCTGGCCCGCGACGAGGAGCGCGACGACGGTCCCCACGACCGCAAGGATCAACGCCGCGGCGGCGACGAGCACGCTTCCGGCGGACAGGAACGCGGACGGCAGGACCTCGAACGAGACGCTCCGCTCGAGCGGGCCGACGGGGCGCAGGTTGACGTCGTCGTAGCGCAGGACCGCGCGGACCCCGACCCTCGCGCCGACCGTGGCGTCCCCCGCGAGGATCGCCTCGAACGTGCCCCCGGCCGTGCTGTTCGGCGTGAGCTGCCCGACGAAGATCGTCAGGGGGTCCCCCGGGTCGACGATCAGCCAGGGTCCCGGGACGATCGTGACGTTCACGTTGTACGCCGTGTCGTTCTCGTCGGGCGAGACGTTCCGAGCGACGATCGAGAAGACGATGCGGTCGCCCGGGCGCGCGGAGGCGGGCGCCTCCGAGAACGTCAGGTCGACGCCCGTGACCCAGACGCTCGCGACCGCCGTCGGCAGGGACGTCGCCGCGCCCTCCGACGACGTCGTCACGTCGGAGGAGAGATTCGCGTAGCGGCCCGCGACCGCGTCGGACCGCACGACCGCGGCCACGGACCAGGGGTGCGATCCGGACCGGAGCCCCGCGCACCGCCACGACCACGCGCCGATCCAGGCGCACCCCGACGGCGTCGTCGCGTCCGCGGGGTCCGCAGTCAGGGCGCCGTCGAACGTCAGGTTGACCCATGCGGAGTCGATCGACCCGGCACCGGACACGTTCAGCCACATCGTGTAGCGGATCGCCTCGCCGGGCGTCGCGACCGAGGTGTCCGCAAGGATCGCGACCGTCGCGGACGGGGTCGCGGGTTGGACGCCGCCGTCCTCGGACGCGACGTGCGCCGCGAGGACGAGCCCGACGGCCGCCAGGACAAGGAACGCGCCGGCCGCGGCGCCGAGGCGGTTCACGGAATCGGAATTCCATCGAGCGACGACGCATGGACTTTGCGACGCGATTATCGGACCCGCTTCCTGGAGGAGAAGCGAGCCGCGTGCGAGAAGATTTATATTCCTACGTCCGCTTGGCTCCGTTCCATCCGATTGGTGAGGGACGGGTCTCGTTGCTGGACGAGCTCAAGGTGAAGCGCGAGCGAGAGAACGCGGAGGCCGAGCGGCACCGGCGGCGGCGGGACGAGCTGAACGACCGGACGCGCGAGTGGGTCGCGAAACGGGACGAACTCAACGCGCAGGTCCGGGCGCTCGTCGAGGAAGCGACGGGCCACCGGATCAAGCGGGACGAGCTCAACGCGCAGGTCCGGGCCGCGAAGGAGGAGCGCGACACGTGGAACCGGGCGCGGAACGAGGTCCTCGACCGGCTCAACGAGCTGCGCCGTCGGAAGCTCCCGCGCGGGTCCGTGCCGCTCGGGAAGCTGAAGCGGGAGCTCAAGGCGCTCGAGTTCAAGCAGATGACGTCCGTCCTGACGGTCGACAAGGAACGCGGCCTGATCGACGAGATGGCGCGGATCCAGGCCGAGGTCAAGCGGCTCGAGAAGGCCCTCGAGGAGAACGAGGAGATCCGCAAGGTCGCGGACGAGCTCAAGGTGGCGGAGGACCGGGCGGAGACGGCCCACCGAAACGTCTCTCGGCTCGCGGAGGAGGCCCAGGCGGAGCACGACCTCATGACGCAGCTGTACGAGCGGAGCGACGCGACGCGTCGCGAGGCGGACCTGGCCCAGGAGGAGTTCATCAAGACGAAGATGGCGGCGGACGAGGAACACCGGAAGCACATCGAGCACATCCGCCAGGTGCACGACTACGACAAGATCGTCCACGGGATTTGGATGAAGGAGCGCAAGGTCACGGGCGAGGAGGAGGTCAGCGCGAAGCGCCAGGCCGAGATCATCTTCGAGCGCTTCAAGAAGGGCGAGAAGCTGTCCACGGAGGACCTGATGACCCTTCAGAAGTCCGGCTACCTCTGAGCCGGGCGGCGAGGTGACAAATGTTTATATACCCGGTTTCGGATACAATTGCTGGGGGAATTTTGGGCTAGTTCGTTAGAGTGCATCCCATCCCTTCTGACAAGGCTAGCCCTCCCTTCCCTTTTTCTCACACGCGATTCGAGCGGACGCCGTGGCCGCCACGCGTCGACGGACGACTGGAAGGTCTAGGCCTCGCCGACCGTTGTCCCCTCGGGGAAACTTCATGCAGGCGACTCCGCAGGCGGGGCAACCCGTCTGGAAACCGGTCTCGGGATGGAACGAACTCGAGGCTGTCGGCGTACGCGAACCACCTGGCCGCCACGGACCTCCCTCGCGCGGTGGAACTCGCGATGCTCGTGCGCATCCGGAGCGCGATCGACTACCTGCTCGTGACGATCGTCGTCCTGGGGATCATCATCACCGCGGGCGTCTTCCGGCTGTTCATCGGATAGACCGGCGCGGCAACCTTAATGCCCGGCGGGCACTTCGTGGCCGCGCATGGTCCTCGAGAAGCTCGGCGACTCGCTCCGCCAGGCGCTGCGCAAGATCGCGGGGTCCAGCTACGTCGACGAGAGCCTGATCAAGGAGATCGTCCGGGACATCCAGCGCGCGCTCCTCCAGGCCGACGTGAACGTGCAGCTCGCGCTGTCGATCACGCGGCAGCTCCAGCGTCGCGCCCTCGAGGACGCGCCCCCGCCCGGGATGAGCCCGCGCGAGCACGTCGTGCGGATCATCTACGAGGAGCTCGTGAAGGTCCTCGGGGCCTCCCGCGAGGTCCCCGTCCACAAGCAACGGATCCTCCTCGTCGGGCTGTACGGACAAGGCAAGACGACGACGGCGGGGAAGCTCGGGAAGTACTTCCAGAAGAAGGGGCTGAGCGTCGGCCTGATCGCCGCGGACGTGCACCGGCCCGCGGCGTACGACCAGCTGCGGCAGATCGCGGAGCAGATCAACGCGTCGTTCCACGGCGACCCGAAGGTGAAGGACGCCGTGAAGATCGTCCGCGCCGGACGCAAGGCGCTCGAGTCCGCGGATGTCGTGATCGTCGACTCGTCGGGCCGGCACGCCCTCGAGCCGGACCTCATCGCGGAGATCGAGGCCGTCGCGAAGGCGGTCGAGGCGGACGAGCGACTGCTCGTGCTCGACGCGACGGTCGGGCAGCAGGCGGGGCCCCAGGCGAAGGCGTTCCACGACGCCGTCGCGATCACGGGCGTCATCGTCACGAAGCTCGACGGCACGGCGAAGGGCGGCGGGGCCCTGAGCGCCGTCGCGGAGGTCCAGGCGCCGATCGTCTTCATCGGCGTCGGCGAGAAGGTCGACGACCTCGAGCGGTTCGAGCCTCCGCGTTTCATCTCGCGCCTGCTCGGGATGGGGGACCTCGAGTCCCTCCTGGAGAAGGCCCAGGAGGCGATCGACGCCCAGAAGGCCGAGGAGCTCACGAAGAAGATCCTCGCGGGGAAGTTCAGCCTCCACGAGATGTACGACCAGATCGAGATGCTCACGGACATGGGGCCGATGAAGAAGCTCGCGTCCCTGATCCCCGGGGTCGCGGGGAAGGTGAAGGACGAGGACATGGAGGGGACCCAGGTCCGGCTCCGGCGGTTCAAGGTCATCATGGACTCGATGACGGACGAGGAGATGACGGACCCTCGGATCGTGAAGTCGTCACGGGTGCAGCGCATCGCGCACGGGGCCGGCGTCGCGCCGAAGGACGTGAAGGAGCTCCTGCGCCACTACGACACCGCGCGCAAGGCGATCAAGGGCTTCGCCGGGAACCGCAAGATGCGGAAGCAGCTCATGAAACAGCTCGAGGCCGCGGGCGTCGACACGGGCGAGGCGTGACCGCGCGCGATCCGGGCCGCACGGTCGTCTCCGGGAGCAACCTTAATGAACACCCCGGGGCTTCCCGCGATCCGTCGGGGTGGCGGAGCTGGGCATCAAGGGGTGGATCATCCCCCAGGAGCGGGCGTTCTTCGACATGCTGTCGGAGACCGCCGGCGTGGTCGCGGACGGCGCGACGCTGCTGAGCGACCTGCTGCACGACTTCCGGGACGTCCCGGAGAAGCGTCGGCGCATCAAGGACGCGGAACACCGCGCGGACTACGTCGTCCACAGCATCCACGAAGCCCTGAACCGGACGTTCATCACGCCGATCGACCGGGAGGACATCCAAGGCCTCGCGAGCACCCTCGACAACGTCCTCGACATGATCGACGCGGCGGCGACGCGGATCCTCCTCTACGAGATCGAGCAGCCCGTCGACGCGATGGTGCGCCTCGGCGACGTGATCGTTCAGGCGACCGCGGAGCTGCGCAACGCCGTCGGGATGATCCGCGACATGAAGACGGCAGGGGACGTCGAGAAGATCGCGCTGGAGGTCCATCGGCTCGAGAACGCGGCGGACGACATCCTGAACAGCGCCGTCGCGAAGCTGTTCCACGAGCACGGGACGGACCCGGTCTACATCATCAAGTACAAGGACATCATCGAGCGGCTCGAGGAGTCCACGGACTACTGCGAGGACGTCGCGAACATCCTGAGCGACATCGTCGCGAAGAACCGCTAGGCGGGCCTCGATGGCGTTCGAGCTGCTCTACGCGGGCATCGGCGTAGCGCTCTTCTTCGCGTTCTGGAACGGCTTCACGGACGCCGCGAACGCGATCTCGACGGTCGTCGCGACGCGCGTGCTCACGCCCGCGAGAGCGGTCCTCCTGTCCGCAATCGGGAACTTCGTCGGGCTGTATTTCGGCGGACAAATCGCCCTCACGATCTGGAAGGGCATCCTCGACGACGCGGCCGTGCGGAACTTCGCGGTCCCCGCGAGCGTGCTCGTGATCGCCGCGATCCTCGGCGGCCTCGTGTACGACGTGATCACGTGGTACTTCGGGCTGCCCGTGAGCGAGACGCACGTCCTCATCGGCGCCCTCGTCGGGGCGGGGCTCTTCTTCGGCGGGACAAGCGCGGTCGTCCTCGGAGGAATCCTGAACCGCGTCGTGCTCCCCATGATCTACTCGCCCGTCGTCGCCTTCGGGGCGGCCTTCCTGTTCGCGGCCCTCATCGTCCGGCTGTTCCGGCGGCATGCGGCCACGCGCGCGAACCGATACTTCCGGAACCTCCAGCTCGTTTCCTCGTTCTTCTTCTCGTTCTCCCACGGCTCCCAGGATGGCCAGAAGGTGGTCGGCATCATCCTCCTCATGCTCGCGGCGGAGGGGCTCATCTCCCAGGACACGACCCGCGCGGACCTGTGGGTCATCACCCTCGTCCAGGTCGCCCTGTCCCTCGGCACCTTGTTCGGCGGGTGGCGAATTGTCCGGACGATGGCGATGAGGATCACGAAGATGCGCCCTTACCAGGGCTTCGCGGCGGAGACGAGCGGGGCCCTCGTGCTCGTCGCGATGGCCCAGATCGGCGCCCCGATCAGTACGACCCACGCGATCTCGACGTCGATCATGGGGGTCGGGGCGACCCAGCGCGTGTCCGCGGTGCGATGGGGGGTCGCGCGACGGATCGTCGCGGCGTGGATCCTCACCCTGCCGGCAGCGGCTTTGTTCGCGTACGTCGCCGCGGGGATTGCGGCGATCCTACTCCGGGTCGGCTAGGCCGCTCAGCCGGGACGCGGCTTCCATCGCGCCGGTGCTCGGGCGGAGGTTTGGGTAGCCTCCAGCACGCAGCGTTCGGACCGCCCGATGAGTCCGATCGAATTCCTCAAGCTGCTCGGGGGTGTAGCATCGCTTTCGCATCGCGACGGAGTCCCGCCAGCGGTTGGCATGCCGCCACACCGTCAACCCCTTCTTTCCTTGGCCTTTCAAGCGGCGCAGGTCCAGTAGAAGATAGGCTTCGGCTCGCTTTACAACGAGGTACGGAAGGAGCGCCTCAATTGCCTCTGCCGCAGCCCTGTCGTGCAGGCTCCATGAGATCATGTCTCTGGAGTTCGTTCGCAGAGACTTCTGAAGGCGC
>JBQTHW010000305.1:0-1861 GCA_052389495.1 Methanobacteriota archaeon
AACCACGCCTCCGTCGCCTACAACGTGAGAGGCATGGCCCGGGATGGGCTGCTCCGCACGCAGCGTGCAGGTCGAAAGGTCCGGTGCTTCCCGGCTGAGGAGACCGGCGCCTCGTGACGCTCGTACAAGCTCCGCCGTGGCTGACTAGCTCCCTCCATGTGGCGTACGATGGGGTCGTGACGCGCAACCATTTGCGCTTGTAGCCAGTCCGGGAGGTTCTCTTGAGTGGCCAGGCCATTCACGGCGATGTCGAAACGCGGGACTCTTCAAGTCCTCCCACAATCCAGTAAACTGCGGCGAATCCCAGCAGGCCCGCTTGAATGACTCGAGCGGTCCTGTTCTGGGGATGGACACGAATCTTTAACCGAGAGACGGGGTTAGACGGCGACCGGCTCGCCGGATGGAGATCGAGGCTACCCTCCAAGAATTGTACCGTCTCGAGCGGTTCGGGATCAAGCTCGGGCTCGACAACATCCGACGCCTCCTCTCTCTCATGGCGGACCCGCACCGGGGCCTTCGCGCGGTCCACGTAACGGGGACGAACGGAAAGGGGTCCGTCGCAGCCTACGTCGCGGGTGCGCTGCAGGCCGCCGGTCACCGCGTCGGGCTGTACACGTCGCCCCATCTCGTGCGCTTCAACGAGCGGATTCGCGTGGACGGACTGCCGATCGAGGACGCGGACGTCCTTCGGCTGTGGCGGGCCATACAGCCTGCGACAGCGGCTCTCGCCGGCCGCGGCCGGACGGGCCATCCGACGTTCTTCGAAGTCACGACGGCGATGGCCTTCCAGTACTTCCGCGAGCGACGGGTCGACATCGGCGTGATCGAGGTCGGCATGGGCGGCCGGAACGACGCGACGAACGTCATCGACGGGTCCGTGGCGGTCCTCACGCGGATCGGCCTGGAGCACACGGAGCATCTCGGCAAGACCGTGACGCGGATCGCCCGGGAGAAGGCGGGCATCATCAAGCCGGAGGCGAGCGTCGTCACGGTCGACCAGGAGACCCTGCCGACGATCGAGGCACGCTGCACGGAGGTCGGCGCGGGCCTGACGGTCGTGGGCCGCGACGTCGACGCGAAGCGGCTGTCCCAGGACTTGCGGGGGCAGCGCGTCCGCGTCGCGGGCGCGTTCGGCACGCTCGACGTCCCGACGCCCCTTCTCGGGAGCTTCCAGGTCGAGAACGTCGGCCTCGCGGTCGCCGCGCTCACGGAGCTGCGATCGAAAGGGTTCGACATGCCGGACCGCGCGATCGTCGACGGCATCGGGGCGACGCGCTGGCCCGGGCGGCTTCAGGTCGTCCGCGAGCGGCCGACCGTGCTCGTCGACGGAGCGCACAACGGTCCCGCGATCCGCGCCCTTGCCCAGTCCCTCGAGGAACTGCTCCCCCGACGCCGCTTCCTCCTCGTGACCGGCGTCCTCGAGGATAAGGACCTCGAGGCCTTCGCGGAGTCCCTCGGCCCACGCTCGAAGCGCGTCTTCGCATGCCGACCAAAGACCCATCGGGCGTTCCCGGCGGAGCAGGTGGCCGCCACCTTCCGCCCCTACGTTGACGCGGCCGTCGTCCCGGGGGTGGGGGACGCGATCGACGAGGCCCTCTGCGAGGCCGGGCCGGACGACGTCGTCCTGATCACGGGATCCATCTATACGGCGGGGGAGGCCCTTGCGCACCTTGGCACGGGCGCGTGACCACGTCCGCCCGATCCTCCGGGACCTGGCCCGCCGCTACCTGCCATCGGGCGACCTGCACGAGGGCGAGACGGCCCTCGCGAAGATCACCGCGGAGCGGGAGGACCCGTTCCTCGTCCTCATCTCGACGATCCTCTCGCAGCGGACCCGGGACGAGATGACGGAGCGCGCGTC
>JBQTHW010000306.1:0-7594 GCA_052389495.1 Methanobacteriota archaeon
TTGAACGGAGGGTCCTGGGCCGTCGAAATCAATGAAGTCGCGGATGGAGCGAAACAGTCTCGCTTCTTTTCACTGCCGACATCCCCTCGACGAATTCCAAGAGACCAAAATGAAGTCCTCCGAGCCCTCGAGAGGAGGTCGAATCCCAGCCGGCCCGTACCCCCGTCCTTGGGTGATAGTCGCCACCCCGACGGTCACCACGGTGCCTTGGAGACCTCTAAGCGGCCCAGCGCCCCCGACTCCCAGATTTCCTCCAGATGAGCCCTCTCTTTTGCCGGTAATGGGCACACGTGCCGACTGTAAGTCCATTCTCTCGTGGGAACGAACCCTGTAGAATTCGAAACGAAGAACCACCGACCAGGTGGGAGAAGCTCCTCATCATGTGCTAGGGAATCCCTTTCCCACTAACCGATTGAGCCCAAGCCGTCTTCGCGGTCCCGATATGGTCTACGCCGGAAACGAGACTGTCGACATCTAGATTGCGACCGCCCAAACCCAGGTAACGGCCCCTCCGAGCGCCACCGCACGGCGGATCGAATCAAATCCGGCCTCGCGCAAGGCCGGGCCGATCTGTTCCTCCCAGCCGGATCGGCGGGCAGTATTGCGGAGGAACTGCAGAAGCGTCGACCACATGGGGGAAGTCCGGTCCCGCCGGTGGCCGAGCCACGGCAAGACTCGATCCAAGTAGAGAGCGTAGAGTTGTCCGAAGGCGTCCGCCGACGGCGGGGAGAAGTCGTACACTGCCAGCCGACCGCCGGGCCGGAGCACACGATGGACTTCGCGCGCAAACCGCTCGAGCTGGACGTACTTCGGCAGATAGCCTGCGGTTACGAGGTCGAAGCTCGCGGTGCGAAACGGCAGCGCCTCGGCGGTGGCCTGCACGCGCGGCGCAGCCCTGAACCGGCGGTCCCGGGCGATCAGCATCGCCCGGTTGGGGTCGAGACCTACGACCGCTCGGGGACCGAGGCGACGTCCCAGCCGGTCGAGGATCAGCCCGGTCCCACAGGCGAGGTCCAGCGCCCTCTCGCCGGGCCGAGGACGAAGCGGCGCGAGGAGCCTGTACTTCCAACGGAGGTCGAGCCCGAGCGAGTACAGGAGGAGCGCCCCTTCGTATCGTGGCGCGAGCCAGGTGAACAGCTCTCGGACGAACTCGGGCTCCGGGAGCGTCCCCGGCGGGCCGGCGGTGACTCGCATCTCCACCCGACGCCCCCTTCAGACGCCGGCGAAGAGCCGACTCGCGAGTAGGCCCAGCGCCAGCAGACCGGTCCCGGCGGCGAGCGCTTGGAGGGCAGCGTCGGGGCGCCGATACGGTCGTCGTTCGGCGTCGAGGTTGGCGGCGCCGGTTTCCTCCCGCTCCCGTGCGATCCGGCGTTGGCCGCGCGAAAGCCGGGAGATGCGGATCTCGGCGACCGCGATGGCGGCTAGGGCCCCCGCGAAGAGGACGGCGGGAGCCGTGATAACGCCGGACTGTGCGTAGAAACTGGTGAGGAACGGCAGGCTTCCCCAGGAGACTGCGAAGACGCTGTCCCGGTGGAACGCACCTTTGAAGATCGGCGCAAGCGGGTAGCCCACAGCGCAAGCGGTCTGGACCGCCACGAGCACGAGGAGTCCCGGTCCCACGACCATCCACGCGCCGAACACGCCGATCGCCACCGCTCCGGCCAGACCAGCGAGACCCACTGCCCAGAGCGTCCGGTCGGACCAATACCGGACGTACCGGGAACCCATCCCTGTGATCTGGTCGAGGAAGTGTGCTCCAACGCCAAGCCCTAGGAAGTAGGACGTAAGCGTTGCAGCTAGCACGGTGATCGAAAATCGCGCCGAGATTGCCGCCCCCATCACGACGAAACTGAGGACCATAAGGGTGTACGGCGGGTGGAGCATGGTCCAGAGCTCTCCGAGCGGCGAGTCGCGGCCAGCGTACCAGACCGCTCGCGTCGTGGGATGCCCGGGGAAGCGAGGTTTCGAGGGAATACTCCAGGCTACCGCAGATCATCTCTTGAGGTTTCGGACCTCCCCGGGTCCGCACGCTCTGACGACCCAGCTCGGTATCACGCCGTAGGTTGCCGATACGGGCACCTCGTGGGCAGAGGCCCAGCGCAAGCCTCTCCGCAAAAAGACCAAGGACGACATAGACAGCTGGTGAGCCAAGTGTCCGCTCAAGTATGTGAATCCATCCAGATCCGCTCGGAGCCTTGAAACCGAGGTCGCCTCTATGTTGGTTCGTCCGGAGACCGCAAGGTTATGCTGCGACCCCCCGTACCCGTTGCTATGCCTGCGAGGGGGCGGCGAGAGAACCTCAACGTGACAACCTTCTTGGGGGGCGATCTCGGCCCTTGGCGGGTCGTCGAGGTCCGAAAGGTCAAGGGACCGAGTCTCAAGCGAGTGCTTCGCCTAGACGTCGTGGATCGGAAGCTCCAATCGCCGCCCCGGAGTGCCACATGGCTCCTCAGGGGTGTCGTCAGCAACGAGCGATACACGGAGCGACGGGAGCGGGAGCTCCTCGAGGCGCGACAGCCGCCGCTGGGGCGCCGGGAAGCGACGCGGGCCGCTCTCATCCCCATCACCAAGTCCGGCGAGTGGTGGTCCTTGGCCCAGGACGAGCGCCGCCGGATTTTTGAGGTGCGGTCCGGACACATCAAGACCGGGCTTCAGTACCTACCGGCGATCGCGCGCCGCCTCTACCATGGGCGCGACCTGGGAGAGCCCTTCGATTTTTTGACTTGGTTCGAGTACGCCCCCAAGGACGCGCCCGCCTTCGAATCGCTCGTGCGCACGCTGCGATCGACTGAGGAGTGGCAGTATGTTGTGCGGGAAGTCGATATCCGGCTCGAACGCACAACCCGCTGAACGGGGAGGGATGGGGTAGCTACGGCGTTGGCGGTGCCGGGTTTGGTCGACGTCGCGGACCGGTCGAGTGGGGACGGTCGGCAGACCGCCTGGCTCCGCGCTTGGATCGAGCCTCGCTGGGTCCATAGCAGCTAGCCGGTTTCAGCGGTTCGAATCCGAGCAGGCCCGTAGCACGACCTGGGAATGGCGGTCACTTACAGACAACTGTTCACCCCGACATTGACGACTCGAAGGCCTTCGTCTGGCGACGGCCCTTCTCACACAATGACGGGTTCACGGTGGCGGTAGGCCGGGTTGTCTGAAAATGGCGAGGCTGTCCCCAAAGATGCGGATGTTCTTCACCTTTTGGTGTGGGTCGAAGGAGAGGACGACTGCGTACTCTCCTGAAAAGCTCTTGTGTGTCGGAGGAATACTCTGCCCCTGCGGCGTTCGGATCGGCCCTTTCATCGTTGCTCGCACGACGTCGTTCCGGAGGACGGCCTCATCCCCCTCGACGACCTTCCCACGATTGGCGATCGTGAAATCGGGGAACGCCGCGAATAGCCCATTCAGGTACTGCGCCACGGCCTCCCGACCTTTTATGGCTTGGGGGAGGAAGGGGTCTTGAAAGACGACGTCCTCCGCGTACTGCTTGACGACGGCGCCCCCTTTTTGCGTGTTCCAGTTCCGCACGATTCCCTCCAAGGCTTCCGTTAAGTGATGGGCCACAGCTTCACCCCGCCAAGGAACCTGGACTCTGTTGATAAGTGTATCGGCGTTTTGTCCGCCATTCTAGGGGAAGTGATTCGAATCCGAGCAGACCGGCCACATGAGGGGAGCCTGGATGCCGCCGTACGCGGGCCCGCCAGCCGACCCGACCAGCGAGGCCACGGCGGCGAAAGGACCAAATCTCAGGCCCTGCATCATCGGCCGAGGACCATGGAGCCCTCCGCGGAATTGCGGGAGATCATCGTCGGTTGGTTCACCGCGGCGGCGGCCGGCGACGTATCGTGGCGCGACCGACACGTCTCCCACGCCCCCGAACTTCGCATCGTGGGGACGGACCCAAATGAGTGGCTGAAGGGCGAACCCGCCTATGCGTTCCTCAAGACCGAGGCCGAGACGATCGGTGGCCGCATCAAGCTCCGCGTCCTCGAGGCCGAGGCGTACGTCGAAGGCAACGTCGGCTGGGGTCTCGCCCGACCGGAAATCACCCTCGGCGACGGGACCAACGTCACGCCGAGGTGGAACGCGGTGTTCCGCAAGGATGAGGGGTTGGAAGATGATCCAGCTCCACGCCTCGCTCGGGGTCGGCAACGAGGAGGCCTTCGGCAAGACTTTCGGCCCCTGAGCGACCGGTGACAGACCATGAGGCCTCAGGCCGCCGAAGCGCTGCGGCGCAGACGCGACGGTGGACTTGGACGCGTTCTGGCGGCGACAGAATCCGTGGGTTGCCCTTCGCTACATCGTGCAAAATTCGACGACAAACGAGCAACACCCAGTCGCGGTCCCGTCTCGCCTCCGGGGACGCCTGACTAGCCAAACTTTAAACCATCCGAGGGCTCGTTTGTCCTCGTGGAGAAGAACGACAAGGCGGAGCTGCGGGATAAGCTCACTCCGTTGCAGTACGAGGTCTGCGTCAACGGGGGGACCGAACGGCCGTTTACCGGAGAATACTGGGACAACCACGAGCCCGGTGTCTACGCCTGTGTCGTCTGCGGGCAAGAGTTGTTCGCCTCAGGAGCGAAGTTTGACTCCGGAACGGGGTGGCCGAGTTTCTGGGCACCAGTCAGAAAAGAGAGCGTGCGGGAGAGGGAGGATCGCAGTTTGTTCGTGCGGCGTACCGAGGTCCGATGCGCCAGCTGCGGGTGCCACTTGGGGCATTTGTTCGATGACGGGCCCAAGCCGACGGGGTTGAGGTACTGCATCAACTCCGCCTCCCTCAGGCTCCGCCACGGATGACTCGGTGTTCAAGTAGCCGCGGGCGAATCCTGCGAGGAATCGCTCAGCTTGAAGCACGATCGCAGCGCATGGCGTCGGGGCACCCGCCGACCGAGCGCCGTGTCTCCCCGAGAACGAATGGATGGCATCGCCCGATCTCAGGCTTAAGCCTTTTCGGTGACCCCTCCCGAGGTTCTTTGGCGTTAGTTAGGATGACAGGGACGCAGGCTGTGCTGGAAGAGCCGCCGGAGCGCTGCGACGACTGTCGGACAGTAGGGGTTCGCGGGACTTGCGACCGCGCGCACGGAGAGCTCACAGAAGGCGAGACTGAAACCAGATTCAGAGACGCAATCCCCATCCAGCAAAGGAGCCTGGGGGTGGCCAGTCGCCAAGTTAGCGCGCGCCAAGCGAATAGGACTTAACTCTGAGTCCGCATGAGACCGCGCCTTGCTGCGACTAAGGCAGAAAGTGACACGTGCCCCTGACCTCAGCCTTCTGTTTCGGAGATACTTTATCAATACCATGTTCGACGCAACCTTCGTCGTCCTTGGCATTCTCACCGGCTCGGCTTTTGTGGAAGGGACTCGCATAGAGATCCTACTTGGGACACTCGCAGCCGCATGTATTGCCATGAGCGTTTCAACGGGTGTCAGCGTGTGGGAAGCGGAGACGATCGAGGGGGAGATTCGACTACGTCAACTGGAGCGGGCGATGCTCGTTCAACTCCGCGACACGCATCATGAGAAGGAGCTACGCTTCGTACGCCGCACGATCTCGGTGGTGAATGCCGCCGCACCACTGTTCGTCCTCATGGTGACCTCACTTCCCTTGCTCCTCTTTCGTATCGGAGTGATTGGAGATCTCGAGCTGGCCGCTTGGATCTCTATCGTCTCAGCGATCGGCATCGTCTTCGGGGCTGGTCTCTACCTGGGTCGAATCACACACACAGGCGCAATAAAGAAAGGGGTGCGGATGGTTCTTGTCGCCGTGGTGACATTCCTCGCACTCAGTTTCTTGGAAATCTACATCTAAGCAGATCGCACTCTGCCGCGGCGCCTGCAACCCGTCCTCTCTAGGACTTCGTTGGCCTGCAAGTTTCCCTTCTGGGATTCTGTTTCCTAGCACGAAGACCGAAAACGGATTAGACCATGACCAAAGCCAAACACGACCAACGTAGCAGTCTCTGCAGGCATCTCGCGTGGCGATGGTTAGAGACTGGCGTGCGGGGGACTTCCAACGCAGTATTCATATCCCACGAGTTCCTCGCACCGCGCTGACAAGGTCTCTCCTAGGTCCATCGGAGTGTCGAAGTTGATAGGCGGGTTGGGTCCGAGCTGCTAGGCCGTGTGGAGACCTTCTATGTCCTTCTCTTTGCCGTCACGTTGAGCGCTGCTGTGGCCGCCCTCCTGCTAGGGGCCTCCCCGGGTCTAGTCGCCGTGGCGGCCTTCGCGGCGGTCATCGGCGCCGCGCTGATGATCTCCTTCGGAGCGGAGTCCGCCCAGTTCTTCGTGAGCCAGGGATTCGCCGTGGCCGTCATCGCCCTCCTCCAAATTTCGCCGGAGTTCGTCGTGGAGGCCACGATCGCGTTCGATGGCGATGTCGACCTGATGCTCGCGAACTTCACGGGCTCCAACCGGCTCCTCATGGGCGTAGGCTGGCCCATGATCTACGGGGTGGCGGCGTTCTTCCACCGCCGGAAGTACGGTCAGCCTTTGAAGGAAATCTCACTTCGCCCGGAGGCGATAATCGAGATCCTCGCGCTCTTCGCGCCGAGCCTGTATTTCCTCATGATCCTGGAGAAGGGCACCTTCACCATTGCCGACGCGGTCGTCCTCGCGGCGATGTTCGTGGTCTACATGATCCTTCTGAGCCGGCTCCCCGCGGAAGGGGAGGAAACCAAGGAGACCCTCGTCGCGCCGTCCCGTCGGATTGTGGACATGAGGCCCCGGTATGCGAAGATGACTATCGTCCTGCTCCTTGCGGTCGGCGGAATCCTTATCATGCTCGTTGCAAAGCAGTTCGTCAACTCCCTCAAGGTCGTTGCCATCTCCCTGGGGATATCCACGTTCTTCTTCATCCAGTGGGTCGCGCCGTTCCTCTCAGAGTTCCCAGAGAAGGTGTCGGCGTTCTACTGGGCGAAACGCATCAAGCTGGCTCCAATGGCGTTGCTGAACATGATCTCGTCGAAGGTGAACCAATGGACACTCCTCGTCTTGTTCATCCCCACGTTCTATTCCCTTGGCCTGGGCAGGGTGGCGAGCGTGCCCCTCTCGGAGTTCCACAAGCAGGAGCTGTTCCTTTCCATTGCAATGACGGTCTACGGCGCCACCACCCTCCTAAAAGGCCGCTTGACGGCTCCAAATGCGGCCGTGTTGTTCGGGTTGTGGCTCCTGCAGTTCCTGTTTCCCGTGACCCTGCCGGGTACGTCGTTTGACACGCGCTTCCTCACAGCCCTCGCGTTCGCTGGTCTGGCCGGAGCCGAAACACTGTGGCATCGTCGCGAGATTCATGTCCTGCGCGACCTCCGGGACTCACTGAACCTGATGATGAGAAAGGCTGAGGCGCCCGCGAGCTCTCCTCCGCCGTCCGCCTCGGTGGGCGATTCGGACCCCCCCTTGAAGTCGTAGTGGGAATCCTGATCCGACTGGAATCGGTCACTACGACTCCGCCTGAAGAGACTCAGCAGGATAGGCGAGGATGACCTCCTCTTCGTGAGGGGAACCGATCCAATGTGCTTGGACATCGACGACTTGGAGTCCGGCATCGCATCGGGAGCCAAGCCGAACGATTCGGAGCAAGAGCCCGTCCGCGAGTCTCTATGTGG